>JAJZAR010000139.1 GCA_021799315.1 Thermoplasmata archaeon
CTCCACATTCTTACTTGTGGTAGTTGTTGGCTTCTTTTCTTCGATCACTATGACTACGACCGCTGCGATAACTATGATTGCAACAACAATTGCGACGATTGCTGTCAGTTTACTGCGCGGTTTCTTATCTGGTGTAAAAGGTTGTTCTGTCATTATTCTTATTCCTCCGATTCAAAAAGCATGGAAATGATATTATTAAAACATTTGCAAATGCATATGACAAACGAAACCTTGGATAATATGATAGTAGTAAATTGAATCTGTTATAAAATTGAAAATGTCCTGCACAATTCAGATTTAGGAAATGAGAAAAATGCAGAACTAGTTGGATGCAATGAAAGTGATAATAAGTAGTTTCCTTCAGGACAACAGAAAAGGAAAGAAAATACTGATGGAATGGTTTCTCAACACAGTAATGAAAGAATAAGCAGGGATACAGGTAGCAGCTATTTCATACGAGAGATCAGATCGGCAGTCTTACCCGGACTTCGTACTCCACACATTATGGAATATAATCAAAAAACTTCTTTCATAGTAGTAGAGATCAGAAGGGAGAAAAGGATAGGGAAAAGGATACAGAAATAGAACAAGAACACTGAAAACCACAGATCGAAAACTGGAACTCAAGAAACCACAGATAAGAGAGTTTCCATTCACCACTCATGTATTTGAGAGATATTCAAGAATAGAGAAGGCACTCAACTCAGTTATTCTTGAATCAAACATTCATGACGTCGCAACCGGGAACGTCATGAATGCTGTTCAATCCTCAGGTATTGAGAACATATCAGCATCTTATGTGCCAGCACTTGCATCCGGATCGGATGCAAGGGTGAAACCAGTCCTTGAAGTGTAACAGATCATGTTATGAAATCCATCTGCATGTATGCAGCATGCTTCAGGATAAGTGATGGTGGAATATATGGAAACAAAGCATTGTATGTGTGCATTGGCATTGACAGTGAGGGGAAAAGGTGAATCCTATCCTGCAAACTCTGTGATTCCGAAACGGGGATGGAACGGGAATCATTCTTTAATGATCTCAAGGAGAGGGGCCTAAACGGAGTTGAACTTGCAATATCAGATGACAACATTGGAATAGAGGAATCCGCAACAAGATCGTTTTCAGGTGTAGCATGGCAGTGCTGCCATGTGCACTTCATGCGGAATCTCATGAAATTAATTCCAAAGAAGAAACAATGATCCATAATACAGATTGTGAAGCAGGCATTGGAGAATGAATCTCTTGTATCAGAGGCACAGGATGCACTTGTTAGAGGAATTAGATAAAGCCTCTGACATGTTTGAAGGATGGCATCCTTCACTCCATAATTATAAAGCGCATAATGAATAATCCCGGAAGAGGCTGAGAACAACAAATGTACTGGAGAGATTAAATCTTGAATTCAAGAGACGAACTAGGAAAATTGGTGCATTTCCATCCATCCGAACAGTCTCTTCTGAGACTTGTTGTTACCATAATGATGGACATAAATGAGGAATGGATCACTGGAAGAAAGTATATGAGCATGGATGTAGATTAGGGCTGTACAGGATCTTTTGGAAATTACAGCAATTTGTGTACACTACCGAAATTATTACCTCTATCATGCAATCACAAGGTATGACAAAGCTACAAAGAATTCAAGGAAGATTGAACGGTGTGAATGAGGCATATTTCAAGAGACCCCCATTATATCGATACGGAAATCTACCACTTATACATTCTATTTCCAATCATTGATGGGAAAAACTGAGAAAGCATTTTTCAGGAAAATGCGGATCGATCTATGCCTTCTCCTCGATCAGGATTATTGATTCTTTTTTCCTGGGGCAAAGGAGAGATAGAAGAAGCTTTACGCATGCAAATTGGTGGATGCGCATCTCTCTCCAGACAGCATAACTGTTATGGTTTACAAAATTAGATCAGATATTGTATTACATTACTCCTCTATTCAGGCCATCTAATCATATTCAAAAATGCTCATATTTTATCTCTCATCCATATTTTCCATATAGTAAAACATTACAATGGCACAGGCGGGATATAATCCAGACCACGTAATCCTACCACAGATCAACATGGCATTATTGATGGAATTTAACAGATATATGCCAGTGTTCCTCAGGTACATTGTCAAATCTGCCAGGGATGGTAAATCCCTAAGGACGGTTCTCCATGAGGTTAAATTCAATGATATTCTTGTGCTGGACATGGGATTTACATAATGCGATTTTGCGGATATCGTGGATTCCCGTCCGAATTTATCCTGTCTGTCGCTGGTGAAATATTCAGATTTTATAAATTACCAAATGAAGAAGAGGCATCCAGCTTCTTGTACTGTGATCGCGGGATAATGTGAGTTGTCATGAAATATAATGGCTATCGCATATACATTTACCAGGGGCGGTCGCTCATGGCAGAGAAATGCAGTACATATGCAAAACTCATATCTGAGGAGAAGATGAAACAGTCACAATCACATGAAGCAAGGAAAAGCCTCGGAAAGATATCCGTCCTTTCAAACATAAGGGATTATCCTTAGTCCATATACATGGCCTAAAAGCAGGGAGAAGAGTTCGACCATGCATTCGAAGTCATAAAAATGAGATGGAAAATGACAAAGCATACCTAGACGATAATGAATCCGTCAAGGGAGACTTTTTCGTAACATATCTTTCTTTATGCATGTATTACAGCATATTGGTTATCATTAGGTCTGCTGATCTCGCGGCATGATCCTATGTTGGGTATTTTCATATCACATATTCATGGGTGTAAATGATATCTTACGGTAAAAAAAGATAATTATCGAGGTACCTGCATCAGCTGATATGCTAGACAAGATAAGGGCAAAGAATCTATTGGCTAAATGATTGCGATGTAAGGTTTTATAGAATAAAAATTGCATTAGATTGCTATACTGAGGCTACAGTTGAATAAATCAGAAACTTTCATATGAACCTAAAAAATAATGGGAATATGATATTGTGTGTAGATGGGGGCTCTACCAAGACTATCGCTGTTGTCTTCGATGAAAATAACCTGAAGGTTGTGGGAGTTGGCCTTTCCGGGTCTGCTAATTATACCACCAGTTCGCCTGTTGAGGCAAAAAATGAAATTAAGAAAGCGATCTCAAATGCGTTAAAACAAGCAAAAATGGCTATAAATGATGTTGAAACTAGAATTTTTGCAGTTGTAGGGATAGGAGATTCAGAAGAATCTACCAAATTGGGGATTTCAATTTTAAAGGAACTAGTCGGCGATAATTTCGAGATTATGAACGATGGAAAAAGTGCTTATTATTTGGGAAATCTTGAAAATAATGGTTTTGTATTTGCCCCAGGAACAGGGAGTGTCGGATATACAAAAAAGGCAGATAATATGAAGAGAATAGGAGGTTGGGGATGGAGCATAGGTGACTTCTCATCTGCAACGTGGATTGCCAAGAAAGGGATAGAAGCCGCAATGTTTGAAAGTGACTCAGGGGCACCCCATCCGTTAATCTCCAAGAAAATTGAGATTTACTTTGGATCGAATGTAAGAGAACTTGCGTGGAAAGTTGAGACTAGAAACATTCAAAAAAGTTTGCTGGCAGGTTTCGCTGTAAATCTCTCAGATTTAACTAGAAGTGGTTATCCAGCTGCGTTAGACATATTTAAACAATCTTCAGATTATATTTCTATTTTGGGGAATAAAGTAATGAAGGATCTTGATGATTCTGCTGAGATGGCCTTGGTCGGTGGAACATTGCAGTCGGGAGACTTTTATATAAATATGCTACGTAAAAGCTTACAGTTTGAATTTAAAATTTTTTATGGATATCAAGTAGTATTGGGGTCTTTAATGAGTAAATTAAACCTTCTGGAGTCAAAAATCAGAGATGATCTAATAAAACAATTGGATTATCTCTTATTTAAGCTTCCTGAGGATGAGCTAAAAAAATACCTAAAAATCGCATCACCTCCAAGAAATTAGCGCCTTAGTTGAGAATTGCAGGCTTTAAATATGTATTTATTGTAACGAATGCATGGGCCTGCCTTTTCTATTAAGGTGTGTTCTTTAGCATAATATAACTGTTTTGTTGACAGTAAATCAGTTATTTTTTGCATTTTCGTTGAAGATATGCAAATGTTGCGTCTCTCTTCAACTCTTTTGGGTAAATAATCGGTCTTCACACTTTCATGTGGATAATTCTGTTTAAGAATTATATATTATTTCATGGATGAGTGCCAGATTTATT
>JAJZAR010000140.1 GCA_021799315.1 Thermoplasmata archaeon
ATTGAGTCCCGTGAGAAGGAGAATGGGTGCTCCTGTGAGAATACCAGCAATAACGGAAAACATAACCTGATTCTTAACATGAATGAGGTTTCCGAGAAAAGATCCCATTGAGAAGAATATCCAGTATATGGTTAACAGTGACCCTATGAGAAAGTAGGAATAGTTGAGAGTTCGTATAACTGGCACAAGTACAAAGGTTATGAAACCCATGTTCATCCCTGCAAATACCATTGGCAATACCATTATAAAATTGAGTTTGGAAATCCGAGTGACCACCCTTTCCTTATAATCTGTTGGTTGAATGACAAATCCTACGATCGAGACCGCAAGCACGAGAATATATACTGATCTGAATCCAGTTGTCTCAATGAGATACCCCGCAAATATGGGGAATATTCCTGTCGGTATACCCCAGGCTGCAGAGTACTTTTCAGCAAGTCCTGCCTCGCCAAGCAGTCCGGTTTCTATTTCCATTGCTATCCACCACATACTCTGAAATAAACCTGTTACACCTATGATAAGAATGTATATCCAACCGGATCCATACCCCAGAATGAGTACTATGGAAGCTCCAATCAGGATAATGAAAGGTATTTTCATGGCAAAATTGAGATGGCGTTTCTTGGATTTTAGAAATGCAAGAGAAATTATGATAAATGGAAATGATGTAAGAGCTCCAATAGCGCCTATTTCCAGATAATTATACTTCATCTCTGTAAGAACAAGAGGAAATGTAAAACTGAGCCAGAACCATGCCATGGAGAATAGAACTGCACCCAGAGAAAGTAATTTGGCATTTTCGATGGATCGTTTACTAATTTCCATTCTGCGACATAACTATTCGAGTAAAATAGATTGCTTGTATATTGTTTTTTAGAGAAAAAGAAGCAACAGTTTTCAATCAATTTTTATATGAATTAGTATTCTCAGGTGGATAATAATGGTAACGAAGCCAGCAAGAATGTATACAAAGATTTCCGGTCCTGCATATACGCGAAGAGACTTTATGGGGGGCGTTCCATATCCTAAAATAACTACATTTACACACGGGAATCAGAAGAAAGATTTCCCAATAGAATTCCGAATGATTGCCGAAGAATCATGCCAGATCAGGCACAGTGCTCTGGAAGCAGCAAGAATTTCAATAAACAGAAAGGTGAGTGAATCCCTGGGCCTCGACAACTATTATTTCCAGATCAGGCCCTATCCTCATCAAGTCATAAGAGAACATAAAATGGCAACTGGGGCTGGAGCTGATAGGATTTCAAGTGGAATGAGAGCAGCCTTTGGAAAACCTGTGGGAACAGCAGCAAGAGTTCATTCAGGAGATATTGTTATGGTCGCAAGAACAAACCCGGAAGGAGCCAAACAGATGAAAGATGCTCTACATAAGGCATCAATTAAGCTCCCAACACCATGCAGAATTGAAATAACCAAAGGAAAGGATATTGCAGGGAGAATAGGCATTTAAAACCTATTGCCTTTTGTTTCTGAAAGTTATAGAAAGTAGAGATTTATGCTCCATAGGAGCGGATCATTAGTCTGTATAGATAGATACATTTATTAAATATATAAAATTAACAATCTATGAAGATATGCCCGAACTGCTCCAATGCCAATAACGATACAGCTGGATTTTGCCAACAATGTGGATACCAATTCAATTCTGCTATGAATTATTCCACAGTCCCTCAAGATAGCACGCCAGCTTACCATCAAACGGAAGGGTCAAAGTTCTGCAGTTCATGCGGTGCCCAGATACCTTTTTCCAGCACTGTCTGTCCAAAATGCGGGGTTCACATAGGCAGTACATCACAAAATTTCGGGACAGAGAGACCCATAGGCGTTATCATATTGGCCATTTTAGGAATAATGGGTGGACTGAGTATCATAGCATCTGCTGCGCTTGCAGCAGCATTTATTTCCGGAATAGGGCTTATTGTTGCTGTTATAGGTATAATTTTTCTGTTCGTTTCAGTTTCCTTGTTTACAGGAAAAAATTGGTCAAGAATTTTGATTCTTATATTCTCTGTAATAATTCTGATAGCTATACCTGTGGGTACGATAATAGGAATAATATTTATAATATACTTTACAAGACCTCACGTTGTTGCTTACTTTAAACGAGTTGCATATTGATTCGAGCAACACACTTACACAGGAGGTTCATATATGTCTCTATTAATGTTATTTGATAATTCGAACACAATTTTTGGAATCATTTTCTTAGGGGTAGGTATTCACTCCTATTTACTTACTGTTATTCGGAACAGAACATATCACAGTAGATTCAACAATCTCAGGCAATTTAAAGGTATCTGGTATTTCAAAACATATACCATAATAGTTGTATCTTCTTCAACCTTGGTTTCTCTTGTCGGCTTAGAGATGATCACCAAATGGGTAGTGTATGATGGTACATTGATAATCCCGTTCTATTTTCCATTCCATTTTCTGATCATTGCATTTATTCTTTTTGTTATAGCAAATCTTTCAATAACTCATTTCTTCAAAATTAATAATAAATTAGATTCTATTAAAACCTTTTGAGGCAAATAAGATGTATGATGCAAATGGATATCATGGGTATCCAGATCAAGTATGCCAGACATTATCAGAAATGAAGGGATCAGTAGTGGTCATCATGGAAGCCGTCAATTCTGGGAGAGCTTTTGCTGTTGTTGCCGAATTGAACTGCAAGATATGTACCGCATTGAAGACACTGGGTTATCTGTACGCAATTAAGGGGCGCAGATCAAATTTGGTAGTTGGAAGGGCAGCTTTTGCTGCGGACTTTTCATAGGTGGGTCATAATTGTTTCTTTCAATGTTATTTGATCATTTAAGTATGATCCTTGGCTATTTTTTTTGGGACTTAGTTTGATAGGAGGCTCAATCTTTGGCGTTCAATATCTTAGATATCGCAGGAAATTTAACAGTTTCCAGCAACACACAGGTATCTGGTATCTCTATATTTATCTAATACTTGGAGAATCAGGTTTTCCTTTTAATTACTGCGTTTATCGAGATGTTCACTCAAGACTTAATACCGAAAAATACCTTCTCTTTCACCTTCGACTACTTAGGTTTTGTCGCTACGTTTTAGCGATTTTAAGCGTTCTCTCCAGGGTTCATTTTCTGAAGATCAATAAGCTCCAGGCACGATGAAGAGATTTATGTGCAACGGTAGTTGCGCATCTCAGTCTATTTTTCGGAGTCTTTATTGTTTGCAATTCTTTTCAAAACGCTTTCTTGGTTTCTCTGCTGCCTATATAATCTTGTATTAACTTCGCAGCCAGCATAGCTGTATTTCCATTATCGAAGTCAGGGGTGAATTCAAGAACGTCGAAACCATTGATTCTTTTTGCCAGTTTTCGTATGAGAAATCTAACATCTTTGTCCATCAGTCCATAGGGTTCTGGTGTTCCCACGCCTGGAGCCTGTGATGGATCTATTCCATCCATGTCAATGGAAAAGTATAAACTATCTTCTAGTTTGGGTATTATATCTTCAAGGCACCTGCCAATGCCTTTCTCTTTAACAGTTTCGGCTCTGATAAATTTTACCTTGCTATAATCCGGATCCTCAAATTCCTCTCTAGACGTGGATCGCGTGCCAAAAGAAAAAATCCTATCTTCACCAAGCACGTCAAGTGCTCTGTGCGTTACACACGCGTGATTGTGTTTGTTTCCCATATAACTATCTCTGAAATCAGAATGGGCATCAATTATCATCATGCTTGAGTTCCTGAAATTTCTTATGGAGCCACCCGTTATGGAATGTTCACCTCCAATCATTACAGGAATTTTTCCATCCCTAACAATTATGGATGTAACCTGTTCAACAAGGTCAACCGTTTCGGAAGCGTCTTCATTGACGTATATGTCTCCAATATCACATATAGGTAATTCCGAAAAATCAACTTCGTAAGAAACATCATAGGATTCTAAATTGTCATATGCTCTCCGAACCTCAGTTGGGCCTCTGGATGAACCACGCCTATATGACGAGGTGTAATCAAAAGGTACACCAAATATTACATATTTTGAGTGTTCATAGTCATAATTAGCATCCGCTATTTTCTTTAAGGATGCGAGTGCACTTAATTCTGCAGCATGATCCTTCTGGTGCCCATCGCTTCCCAATAGGATACCTCCGTTCCTGATTTAATCTTGTCAATCTGATCTGGTTCAA
>JAJZAR010000141.1 GCA_021799315.1 Thermoplasmata archaeon
AGCCAAATTCTAGAGCAGTTACCAGAGGAAATCTTGACAAAAAGAATTCCAATAAATACCCTCCCGTAAGTGCACCCATAAGATATACTAATCCGTTGAATCCGTTTATTATGGACAGATATTCGGCTCTCCGTGTTGATGGAATCACATCAAGAATATAAGAATTCATCACTATATTCTGGATTGCACCGAGAACTCCAGAGTAACACTCTAGAACAACAAAGAGCAAAAATGTATGAAAGAAAGCATACATAAGTGGTATGGCGCTTAGCATAAGTCTGTTCAAAAAAATAAGGGGTGGTCTATTTGTTTGATCGCTGACCTTGCCAAGTTTTGTCTGGACAATTATGGTGACAGTTAGTGAAGCAATGGTAAGTAAAGCCACATCTCTGAGATCAAAATTCATCACTGAAACAATAGTTATGGGGAACATTGGCCATGCCATAGACCAGAAAAAACCCTGGATATTTGTGGCTCTGAAGTAGGAAAAGAATATACTGTCCTGTCTGATTTTCCTGATACTATTTAGAACGGATCCACTGAACTTTGCTTTCTTCTGCTCTTCCTTGAGCCCTAAGAGAAATACGCTGGAAATAAGGTATGTTGCCGAAGACAGAAAGAATGGTATCATAACATTGGTCTGAAAGCTATTTCCGAAGACAAAAACCATGACAAGAAGAGAGGCAATAGTACCCACTGAGGAGATGTTGTTTATCAAGGAGAGAAATCTTCCCCGAATAGATGTATCAGCTATATCTGCTATGAGTGAAAACCAGTTTACAGTAATCATTGACCCAAATAGGGAGATCAGGGAGTATATGATAATGAGGTTGACAGGGTTGTCTGCGAATGGCATGAGAATCCACAAAAAAGCAAGGATAATACTTCCAGAAAAGAGAAATATTTTTCTTGATCCAGCTCTGTCACTGATTTTTCCCCAAAGTAGTTGGCCTCCGTTGGTAATAGCATTGGCGCTGGATTGCAGCCATCCCATTTCTGACGCGCTAGCGCCAAGGAGCACACCGTAAATTCCAACAAAAGTCGATGCCGTCGTTGCACCAACAGATGAAAGAAGTGACCTGATACTTATTATACCTTTATTACTTGGCAATTTTGTATTCCCACTGATTAAAAGGTTCAAATTAAACCTATTCTTTTTATACTTCAACATGGGCTGACAAATAGGTTACAGGAACATTTCAACGGATTCAAAAATACTCCGGAATGTTTTTCAAACTTTATATGCCTAATCAGGCATATCTAATCTGAAAACAGTTCGATCATATCCGTTTTATGAGATTAAATCACAATAGCATTTATATGCATATTTCCATTACCCTGCTACTCAAACCAATTCAATTGTTAAGTTAACAGGGTGATATGTTGGCAAATGGAGAAAATGCAGGTTCAAAATTAAGCGAAGATCGAGAAAAGTTCAGATGGTCCAATAGCAAATATAAGCGAAGAGTCCTTGAACTGAAAAAGAAGAGTGACCCACTGGAAGGTTCACCACAGGCCAGAGGCATAGTTATTGAAAAGATTGGAATAGAAGCAAAGCAACCTAACTCAGCAATCAGAAAATGTGTGAAGGTTCAACTCATAAAGAATGGTAGGCAGATCAGTGCCTTTGCCCCAGGTGATGGAGCAATCAACTACATTGATGAGCACGATGAAGTTCTCGTTGAAGGTATAGGCGGAAGCAAGGGAAGAAGTAAGGGAGATATTCCTGGAGTGAGATACAAGGTTGTCGGTGTTAACGGCATATCGCTCTCAGAACTTGTAAGGGGAAGAAAGGAGAAGACGGTGAGATAATGGAACTTAAAATATTCGGAAAATATGACGCCTCAGGCATAGAGGTTCACGATCTTGGTCTTTCAAAATATATTAATCTGAATTCTTACATGAATCTGCACACTGGCGGTAGGTTCTCAAATTATTCAGCAGGAAAGAGGAACGTAAACACAGTTGAGAGGCTTATCAATAAATTAATGAGAACGGAAAAGTGGACGGGGAAGAAATATGGTGCATATAGGATTCTAAAAGAAGCCTTTGATATGATTGAAGAGAAGACAAAACAGAATCCTCTCCAATTGCTTGTCAATGCCATAGAAAACGCAGCACCAAGGGAAGAAGTTACCAGACTGAAATATGGTGGTGTTGCAGTTCCCAAGGCCGTGGATGTAGCTCCTTCCAGAAGAGTCGATGAGGCACTGAGAAACATAGCCATCGGATCAACCGACGCATCCTACAAACATAAAAAATCGATCGAATCATGCCTTGCTGACGAGATAATGGCCGCAGCTAGAAATGAACAGGGCTCACACGCGGTCTCCAAGAAAGATGAGATAGAAAGAATTGCAGCTTCTGCAAGGTAATTTTATCTCATAACTTTTTATACAATTACTTTATATAGTTATTATGAAGCATAAACGTGCATTGGGCGTAGTCGGTATAATATTTGGTGGATTACTCTTCTTGACGCTCATCCTCCCATGGTTTCAAATGGGGGTGATTATATTTGGAAATATAAATCTCTATCCACTGTGGGCTGGTAATGGGTATAACCTTGCCAACAGTAAGTTTAGTGATTTAAGCTATCTCTCGGGAGGGTTTTTAGTTGCCGCCGCCATAATGATGGTTGCAAGCGGTATTTACATGACGGCAAAGGATAAGGGTAATGGTTCAAATGCTGTCATGATTTTCGGAGCTGTTCTGGGCGTTGTATCCGCAATCGTTTACATGTTATTTATCGTAAAGATTTCACCAGACAGCAGTGGAAACTATTTCTATGGCTCCACTAGTCTCTACAACTATGGACTCCAGTTAGGGTTTTATCTTGAAGCAGGGTTATCCATAGTACTGGTCATAATGAGCTCTATTTTCATTTTATGATCGTTCAATAAAACTGAAGAGATACTGCAGCAAAAACTATGGCTAACATGAGCCCCAGGGTAATATAGGAAAGGCGGTGGGACCACTTTCTCAATCTTCGCAGTTCATCCATCTTTCCTTCTCTTGCCATTTGCATGAGACGTTTGCCGTGATAAATGTTGTTGCCATACATGATTATTATCATAGCACCTACCAGGATGATCTTTACAAATAGAATTCTACCTCCCGTTGTATTGAACAACGCATAAAAGTTGTAATTAAGATACCATGTGCTGTTATAGATGCCGGTTATTATGAGAATAACAAGGGTTATGTTTGTAAACAGCGCAAACTGTTTCCCTATGAGGCCAACAATTCTTGTTCTTAATTTTTCGTCGTCTGTTATCTTATAAGAGGCTGGTACAACTACGACCCAGATGAAGAACGAACCGCCAACAAAGAATATGGCTGAGAATATATGTATCCATAAAACAACATCATTAAGCAGTGTTAGGCTCATCTTTTACTCCTGCCACATTCCTTTTTTGCTTTTATGGTTTTTGTAAGCCAAATATTCATCCAATATGTTAAATTAAACCGCTTGTCCATGAACCTGTCACAACCAAAATTGGTGTATTACCTCATGCCTTAGGCTTTTTCAGCAAAGGTCCAATTATAAGGGGTAGCAGTGCAGTGGCATCTCCATACACATTAACAAATCTTGCATCAGGTTTTACCTTTTTCCATGAGATCGCCTCCTCCAACTTCGCTCCTGACAGGGATCCATCAAATTCTTGAGCAGTGGTTATATACACTGCGGAATCAAGGCCACCTCTGAATTGATTCCACCATATGGTATGGTGTTTCGATATGCCTCCTCCTATCATTATGGCTCCAGCTTTCTTCGCATCGAATATGATGTCTGATAGATCATGCTCATCCTGCAGAATATCTATCATGAAATCAGAATGCATTTCCTTGAATGACCATAACTGAGAACCAAATGACCCGTCGGTAATACCCGGGACAAATATGGGTATATTGTTCTTTGCAGCATTGTATAATATGGAATCGTCGTTCTTAATCTGCAATCCAATCTCTCTTATGAGTTTCCATGGCGTCCATTTCTTATCTTTCTCATAAAGTTTACCAATCTCTTCCTGCATGAATTCTTCCATTATGCCGCCGTAACTCTCATCAGGGATGACCACACTGCCCAAACGATTAATTCCAAGGTCCTTCAGCTGTTTATCGTTATAATCAAAGGACCCGCAATAATAATCCTTAAAAGATCTTGCAATGTCATGGTCAAGTGTTCCA
>JAJZAR010000142.1 GCA_021799315.1 Thermoplasmata archaeon
AGCAATCTTGGCTTTCTTCCCTGAATGGATTCAAACCTGCTGCAAAGTTCAAGGGTATGTTTATCTATTTCCTGGGCAAAGGCCTTTCCATCAAATATCCTGGTGTTTACCATTCAGTTCCACTTTATTACGCTCTTTATTTCTCCAACGGGTTTCTTTGAAAACAGATCAACATCTCCCGGTTTGAATTCCTTCGTGATCATAGTATTCAATATTCCATCGTATCTGCGATTCCACTTCGACAGATAATCCAGCCCTTTCAGATAATGGATCATTGCTGCATCTACAGATCCTGCAAGTGTGATATTTCTCTCTATGATGAAATCTATGTCTTCTCCGCTCACCTCAGTAGATGGAGCCTTCCCATTTGTACCAAAAAGGATTGCGATTGCATTGTGATTCATTTGCCGTATATATTTGAAAATTGTCCCCGGGTCTCCGCTTGTGTCAACAAGAAGATCAATCTTAAAATTTTCAGGGAAAGAAGGGTTCTTTGAGGAATCTATAAATTCTATTCCAAAGGTGTCGCACAGTTTAGTCTCAGTAGGCCCAATGGGATGCCTGTTTATCATATGGGTGGCAAATCCATAATCAACTGCTGTGAACGCATAAAGGAATGCTTCGCTTCCAGTGCCTATAACAACTGCATGTTTGCCGAGAAAGGTAGACCTCTCATTTTCGAAAACAAATCTTGTCCTTATCCTGTCAAATACTTCAAACGCTTTCACAACATTTTTCATGGGTTCAGTGAGTACAGCAACGTTTCCCAGAGAATTATCCAGGACTTTCACCAGATTGTAGTCAAACTCTTTGAAACTCTCCCTCATGAAGCCGTGAAGCCCTGTAATTCCAGCTTCATGTTTCTTTCCGTCCGAGCAGTTATCCGGTCTTCCTATTCTACAATTAGGGCAGTCGCCGGGGCGTCTCACAATGGGCACCACTCTATCTCCCTTGGAAAACAGTTCAGACTCGGAATCAATAACTTCACAGAGGGACTCGTGGCCAATGACTTCATAGGCATAGCCTTCCGGGTTATAGGCAAAGGATAGGGCACCCCTAACCATTCCTCTGTCGGTTCCACAGATTCCAGTGAGAACTGGTCTCAGGGTCACATTTCCCTCATCATCATTTATCTGAACCTTCTTAAAATTGATCCCGCCTTTGGGTGCGTTGGTTACATAGGCATTTACTTCAGGCATGAATCAATAGCGCTTTATTTGTAAAAAACGTTTCTTTACCAAGAGGTTTAAATCTGATGCCCCATCTTTTCTTTCTTCGTGGTAAGGTAAAATTTGTTAAATTCAGTAAACTGACTTTTTATGGGTATTCTTCCTGAGACCTTAATTCCATTATCCTCAAGAAACTTGATTTTCTCAGGATTATTTGTCATAATTTTCACGCTCTTTATGCGAAAATACTTCAGCACTTCTACAGCATACGTATAGTCTCTACTGTCGGCCGGCAAACCAAGTTTCAGATTGGCCTCCACAGTGTCAAAGCCCTGTTCCTGCAGACTGTAAGCTTTTATCTTGTTGATCAAGCCTATGCCTCTCCCCTCCTGTCTGAGATATATGAGCATTCCATAGGGCTGATCACCCAGATACACAAGAGATTTAAGCAGCTGATCCCTGCAGTCGCATCTCTTAGAGCCAAAAACATCTCCTGTCAGGCATTCACTGTGAATTCTCAGAGGAACATCTTCCTTCCCCTCCACATCTCCCACAACAATCACTGCATTCTCATTTTCAACGCCATCTTCAAAAGTGTATATATCAAAGGAACCCGCCAGGGTTGGCAATTTTGCCTTTGCTGCTAATTTGATCATCTTTATTCGCTTTCAATCACTTTAAAATATTAAAACATATATCTGAAAAATCTTTACAACATCACAGGTTCTCATTCATTATCCATGGGGATATCATGAACGAAAGTTATATCTCTGAATCAATCTGAAACTGCAAGAAGCATTCCGAAATAAACCTGAACGTAATTATAAACAACAGACATTTTTCTCCCTGAGGCTGTTAACATGCCATAAAGAATGAGCATATTCCAGAAGCTGTCAGGTTTTCCATCTGTTATTATTTTTTCATCAATATTCAGAAGGTCTTGAAAATCATTTGTTCTCAAGCATCTGATCAATATTTTTTCATATTCCTCAGCCTTTGGAGAATAACCATAGATACCCTCCGGAGAATGAGTATGAGCCTGATCAGCGCTGAGTATGACCGTAACACTCTTTGGATATTTTTGAATAATGCTGTACAGTTGCGATCCAAATTTTACGAGTCTTTCTCTGTCCTTTATTCTTGGCTGCCCCATAACGACGATCTGCCTCTGATTGAAAAAGTATAGGGGTATGCTGGAACCGAAATCAAGAGGGAAATCGCTCAGTTCTCCTGCATACGTTGAAAATCTCAATTCCTCGCACAGATCAGGGACATCTCTCACTATCTGTTCCGTTAAATTCCTTTCATTTTTTGCTTTAAAGGTTAATGTGAGATCTTTCAATTTTGTAAGGGCATAAAAGTTCTCTGTGTTAATGACTGCCATATTTTTGCCGAGAGTCACTCCATGAGGTGAAATGATCAGCAGTACATCAGAATTGTCATTCTTTGCCACTTCCCTTATGTGTTCTGAAAGA
The DNA here is from genome assembly GCA_021799315.1 of Thermoplasmata archaeon. Classification (GTDB taxonomy): domain Archaea; phylum Thermoplasmatota; class Thermoplasmata; order Thermoplasmatales; family Thermoplasmataceae; genus Cuniculiplasma. Next base: position 2,645 of record JAJZAR010000142.1, read on the forward strand.
ATCTTACTGTTCTCATTGGGAAGGTCTATGAGTTCGTCTCCGTGGGGGATCACATATATTCTGTTCAGGGTCATGACGCAATATGTTTGATGTCTATTTCACGATTTCGGCTTCGTGGCAGTCAAAACAAACCTGTGCTTTGTCAGTTCCATGGTGTTCAGATCAAAATCCATTTTTAGTAATTCCTCTCTGCTATGACTTTCTATAAACTTCCTGCACATTCTTCCAGCATCTGAATCTTCGCTCACAGGCGATAACCACTTTGAGTAGGGGGAAGTGTCCCGCATCTCGGTAACACTTACGTTGACAAAACCTGCCTTTTCTACAAGTGATTTCCACACTGAAATTTTTTCAGCTTTCACGTGAGAATTGTCTCTGAGACGTTCCAGATCATTGAAATAATCTGAATCATCATTCTCAGGATCTGCAAAATCTGCAATGCCCAGTTTGCCTCCATTGGTGCAAACTCTGAAAGCTTCCTGGAGAAACAGATCTTTGTGGCCAAAATGGTGGGCAGCCCTCCTCGTCACCACTATGTTAAATGATTCATTTTCGAAGGGCAATTTCTCAACATTTCCCTTCACGAACTTTACATTGGAAACACCTTCTTCCTTTGCAACAATTTTTGCCTGATCCAGCATCGCCTGGGTTCCATCGTAAGCTACAACGTCCGCGCATCGCTTGGCAAAGGAAACTGCAGTGAAACCTGTTCCGGTTGCCAGGTCAAGACATCGCTCATTTTTCATGGGGTCTATCTTCTCCAATAGAACGCTAAGATCGGGACCTTCCCTGTGGCTTTTACTCTTTCTATATTCTTCCGCATGGGAACCAAAAAACTTTTCAAATTCTTCTGCCATTTTACGCAATTGTTTGACCATACTTAACTGACATCATGGATTAGATCAAGTATTTATAATGACCAGGGAAGTCGATTTATATCCACTCTTATTCTCATAATTTCAAGCATAGAAATCAGTAGGCGTGAGCTAAGGGATTTTAAATATGTTATTGATAAGGCATAACAAAATATATTTTACTTGTCCTTATACACTCCTAATGAAAGCACTATTCATAGGTGGCAGCGGTTACCTAGGTAGAAATCTGATGAAAAGGATGGATTATGAAGAGATTGATTATTACTCCAGACATAAACTAACCAATAGTGAATATGAAAAATTTAACTGGATAGAAGGGGATGTTGGAGACTCAGAAAAACTTGTTCCGCTGGTAAAGAATTACGACGCAATATACTATTGCAGCAACTCCTACTCAGAGAATGAAGAAGAGTCTTTCAAAGTAAATGTGAAAGGCATAAAAGATGTTGCTACAGAAGTGAAGAGAATAGATAAAAACCAACGTCTTGTATACCTGTCAACAGCTAATGTTCATTATGGGACAAATCAATACTTCAGGACACGAAGAACAGGTGAAGATAATGCAACACTCGTGAAAAATCACCTTATTGTGAGATTATCTTTCGTTTTTGGAGGGGAGGGCGATAA
>JAJZAR010000143.1 GCA_021799315.1 Thermoplasmata archaeon
AAATCTGTGTTTTCCAAAGTCATGGCATTGTTAGTCGTCTTGGCAGTTGCGACCGCCGGAACCGGTTTGGCAGTTGCCTATCATACCGGATTATTTTCACAAAAAAGTGGCCCTCAAACACCTTTACCTGTTAGTATGCCGCCAAGCAACAACTCTTCCAGTCCCCAGTCCAATAATACTACTCCAACTACAAATAATCATATTCGGGACAATGTAATTGTTAATCAGGTGCAAGCTTATTTCACGATATCAGATTCTCAAGGAGTTAATGTAAACTTTTCAGAGCGATTTCCAGGTTTCAAAATGATGGCTGGCAATTCTACCCAAGTGAACTTCACTATAAAGAACAATAATTTTTTTAATATTACTTTAAGCCGCATTATTATAATTAGCGATGGGTTTGATTTGGAAAATGTGACTCCTTTCTTCCCTGCTTCCGTAACCTCTTACTCTTACAAGAATTTTACTTTACAAATTTTTGCTCAAAATGGCATGAAACATTTTAATGGAAGTGTTCAGATAGACATATTAGGGTCCAGAAAAACAGACATAAGTGTGTCAAATATTTATATGGAGGAAGTTATCAATGATAGTTCTGACAATTCAACCTTCATTCAAATGGTGCAATTTCGGGGTTTCAATTCAATATCAGGTTTTACCAAGGAATGTAATTTTACAGTTTTTAACAACAACACTTATGCAATAAATATCACTCAAATATCAATTTCCACGAAAGGCTTTTCGATTCAATCTATTGTTCCAAATTTACCAATTGTGATAATGCCAAATGAAACTAGAACGATAACTTTGAATATCACTATTTCCAATGAGATGGCTGGATATCACTCCAATATGACGATTAAGACAAACTCTACCTCAACCACAAAAGTCACAATTAGTTCTATAAAGCCCTATTTAGAAAACGATGACTTCTATGGAGTACCTTCTATTTTTGGCACCATTAAATCAAACGGTGAGGCAGGAGGTAATTTCACTATTCAGATTGCCCTTATGGAATATTACGGAGATTGCGCTGAAATATCTGAATTTACATCTAGTACACCTGGTTTTACTGTCATTTCAGCTTACCCATTTGGGGGTGCACTTCCGTATACCATATCAAACGAGGAAACTTGGTTCATCATCAATATTCATGTTTCGAAATATATGGCGGGTTACTCTGGTCAAATAAGCATAGGAATAGATGACGAACAATGTTGATAAGATAACTTATTTTCGCCGTTAAGTAATAAATCCATAGGGATTCGTTTCTAGCATCTAGCACCCATGAAATATCCTGTGTTGTCGGACGACGTGCAAATGAATCACTATTTTTTGCCATGATGTCCTCCTAAAATAATTCGAAGAATACTAAAAACTTTACTGGAGTTGGTGTTATACTTAATCTGTGTATGGCCCAAGAAATCTTTCCCCATTGAAGTGTATTAAATGGTCTGGGGATTCCGCAACCCACACTTCAGTATGCCAGGAGATAACTGGCAAATACTTTTTCATTGACTCCCTGTCAGAAAAAGCTGTTATGTAAACTGGAGGGGCGTAAGATGATCCAAAGAGATTCTCCAAAAATACTCTCCTTGTACCATCAATTGGGCCGTGAGAAGTAACCGCTTCTATCAGACATAGCCAGTTTCTCTTTTGGTCCAGAACAATTATATCGGGGATCTGACCATGGGGCTCTAAAAACACATTTAATGACTCAAGCGTTTTTTTGTCGTAATATAGGAATTTATTTCCGGTGTCACCCAGATAGAGAATTTTCGGGCCTTTTATATATCGTGGTAAAAACTGTTCGATAACGGCCTTAACAAGTACATTCTGCCCTCCATGCGTCAGAATAACTGTCTGATCGTCCGGTAGCTTAACTTTCAACCCTTCACCCTTTATTCTCCCATTATAGATTTCCACCAGGGTTTTTTTACTTGATAGATACTCCTTCAGTTTATCAGGCCACATATTAGTACCAAAAGTTTTGATTAACTCGAGAGTTTCCGGCTCAATCTTATAGACTGTTTTTCCACTGTTTATTGGCCTTTCCGGATCATCTGGATTAAGTACTGCTATGTTTGCCTGACAGAACTGATGAAGAACCCTACGCCTGACAGTTTCCCTAGTGTTCTCCGCATATTCCTTCCCATAATTTTCCTTGAAAAACTGTAGCATGTTGTGTATTCCTATCAGTGTTTGATGTGAGCTGCTCCAAGGATCAATAGGCTTAAGGTCCAATAAAGATAACAGCGTCAGTGCGGATATCTCGTTTGTCTGAGGCTTGGGCAGACCTAAAGATTTCAGTATTTCCGAGGCTTCTGTAACTTTCTTTTTTGCCAGAATCGGTTCATCGTTTTTATCATTCTCAACCATATTAAATATCTCCCTTTCAACAATTTTATCTATTTCTTCCTGCACAAGCCCTTCTTTGAAGAATTTTGCCCCCATTGAGCTGAGATCATCAGCACTCGGAAAATGCATCCGTGATAAATCTGATGAGTTTACCTGAGTGTGCCCACTCATTTGCCTGAAATAAGAGTCGATTATTGTGGAATTCAGGTAAAGCACGAGCCCTTTAGCAAGATTCAAATCCAGACCTCGACCATTTCTATGAAAGTAATTCACTCTATTTTCAAAGCCCACAAATTCATAGGGCTCTATTGGAAAATAGAGTGAAGCTACTATCCTTCTTTTTTCCTCATTGCTAGAAAATCGCTTGGTGAGAACGAAAACTTCATTGGAGAGCAACAGATTCATAGTTTCCCCATTCACGTAAATAAATGGTGCTTTTCGCATCTTGCTTGGTTCCCAGTCAACTCGCCCCCGTGTACTGATGCATTCCGGTTGAATCAATGGAACACTGTCCGTAAATTGTTGACTGCTTAAGTCTCTGGTTGACCTGAAATCAACAACTGGTCCAGTTGATACAGTAAGCCCTAGATCTTTCAACCTGTGTGGTAGTCTCTCTATTTTTTCCTTTACGCTCTTTTCGTAGGAATCTTTTATAACCCAAATGATCTGCTCCGGGTCATCACGTTTAACGATTTCTTCTGATTTCAGTTCAATTGTAGACATGGCCTCATCATTTAGCCCCTCGCTTGAGGTCAAAATAACAGTTTTTGGTATTTGTTTAGATTTGATCCACTTTATTATTATATTTTCCTGGAGAACATCTTCATACCTGAATGCGCTGCTTCTCGACGTGAAGAGATGCATTCTCGAAATGCGCATTCTTGTCATAAAGCCCTTCCTGAAGTTTACAAAATAAACGCCATTGCAGAAACTTCTGGGAGTAATGCTCACCAATTGCCCGTTTTCCTCGAGCATAAGCTCACACATCGACAGAAACGCTGTATAAAGGTTAGGGCCGCCCCTTCCTACGCTGTCAAGAAGTTTATGTGTTGGAGAACCTGTGTTCAGCTTTTTGTATGGCGGATTAGTGATTACATGGGTGAACTTTTCGTGCTCTGAACCTAGAAGGCCATTTTTTAAAATAGAATCTTCGATGAAGTCTCTGGTTCTGATTTCTCCAGTAAAACTGATTCCAGCTTTTTTACATTCTTCCCCACATATCTTCATGGTTGATTCAAGTGCGCTTTTTAAAGAGGGATCTATTTCATATGCTACAACCTCGATAGAACTTACTGCAACTTTTCTAGATAATATTTCGTAGATAGCTGCTGCGAACAGCATTCCAGCTCCGGCCCCTGGATCGAGAATTTTTACGTGAGAATTGTTAAAGTCAAACATCCCAGCCATAAAAAGTGCCACATACGATGGTGTAAAATATTGAGACAATGCAGACTTATTTGCGGAATTAAGGTTAGCCAGTGCATTGATTTGATTAAATTCAATAAATGATAACATGTCACTTTTCCGAGACAATTCAAAGTACCCTGAATTGTATGATTCCATTACAAAACTTTAATGGTTGTTGTCTTAAAAAGATTCTTAGAGTCTCCAGAATCCAAGACGAAGGTAGCTGCCGCAATTTTGTGCCTTTCCCTGAGTTTTATTATTTCCAAACTGATCTTTCTTTCTAGGCCAGGGCTCCCTTAGAATTATCAAACAACTTAATCCATGCCAATAATATGCAACTTACTTTCTTATTTAATATGCTAGGGACTGGAATCTC
>JAJZAR010000012.1 GCA_021799315.1 Thermoplasmata archaeon
TTTATGCTGACAGTTATATCTCAGGCACAGTCTCAGTTTACTCAACACCGCTTCACCCGATCTTGCAAACGTACAAAGTGACATTGACCGAAACAGGATTACCTTCCGGAACAACATGGTATGTGAATGTAACAAACAGCACCACAGGCTATGTATTCCACGAGAGTTCAACAACATCAACAATTTCCTTATCCCTGACAAACGGGTCATACACGTACACGGTTACCAATCTCAGCAGCTATTACACAACAACTTCACATTTCATCCTAATCGTCAGCGGAAATAATGTAAAAGAAACAGTTCAGTACTACCATTGGGCATACATCACCGGATCACTGTCTCCGGGCAATGCTACACTGACCATCAACGGAAAGACCATATCAGTGTCCTCATCAGGTCATTTCAACATATCAGTAGCAAGTGGAACCTATCACATTGCTGCTTCTGAGAAGGGATACGTAACATATTACAGCAACTTCACACTTGACAGTGGTAATGTGAATAACCTTGCAATTAATCTTAAACCGGTGTCAACACCGTCATCAGCACCTAAATCATCCTCTATCTCAAGCGTCGAGATTTATATTATAATCGGCTTGGTTGCAGCTGCTGCCGTGGTCTCTAGTGCTTTATTGATGACGAGGAAGAAGAAATGATGTAGCCGAGAGATAGCATTACTACCTCTTTTTTCATTTTTATCATCTAGTTCTAAGGTTTGCCACACCGATAAGGAGAATAATGCAAACCCATTGAATATGTATTAACGGCTTTACTAAACTCCCCATTTAATTTTGTTCCTTATTATTTGTGATCTCTATTATCTTCCTCCATGTTATTCTTACCTATAGTCCAGCGAGGTAAGGCATCTACCATTGAAGAATTTATTTATATAGCTAGGGTCGCTAAACATGAAAATCAAGAGTTACAACCTAAAAGATAATTCTGAAGAGCTATTGAAATTTGGAGATTGGTTAGCTGAAATGAAGAGGCTTACTGACTCGAAAGCTTAAGGGATTCTGTTGACAAGTTGTATAGGAAATAGGCAGAACGGAAAGATCGCTCTACATTAATCCCGTGTTAATAGTGAAGATCACAATAAACATGATATCGAACCTTTTAAATCAAACGAAATAGTTTTAAAAAAGACATATTTATATGAGATTTTCACGGAATCAGATCAGTCTAAACAAGGGAGAAGTTTTATTATACGCAGAAATGCTTTAAATGGTTTTCGAGAAAGTAAAGATAACAAAACTATGGCTATGGAGCAGAAGAGATCTACAAATAAAGATTCCGTCATTCGATCTGCTCAAAAAGGGGAGCTAGAAGGGCCGAAAGAATGCAAAGGCACGAAGATCAAATGACGGTTCATGGGAATCGAAGGCTAATAGATCATAATTAGGGGGAAATCCCCATACTTTGCATGGAAATGATCTCTCTCTCATAATGTGGGTTGGGTATCTACTGGTTTATTTTACTAGTTAATTCTATTCTGAGAACACTTTAAGAATTTCAGTCATATGTTTGCTCTGACATATTTTTCCAGAATGATCCCATTCTTGCAAAATTTATTTTAAAAGGTTTGCACTATTGATCTATGGCTAACGATAATCTCGAAGTAATATGTCCAATGATAACACCCTTTGACGATAATGCAAAACCATCACGAGAGAATTTAAAGGTATTTCTTGATGATATGAGGGAATTTGGCATTAAGAAGATTTTCCCTCTGGGAAGCAACGGGCTGTTCAATCTTATGACATTGGATCAAAGAAAGGAATTTGCAAAATTAATAAGCGAGGAGGCCACTGATTTTGAAGTGCTTCTCGGAGCAGGTTCTCAGAACACAGCGGAAATGCTAGAGATGGCAAAGTATGCCGAGGATCTTGGGTTTGGAAAAATAGTGGTTCAGCCAACTTACTATAACAAAGCTGAACAATCCTGGATGATCAAACATTATGAATCCATTACTGATGTGTACAGTGGAAAAATTTACATATACAATATTCCTCAATTCACAAACTCCAGAATAGAGATAGATACCATGAAAACAATTATGGAGGCTGTTCCACAGGTAGAAGGCATTAAGGATAGTTCTGGAGATATAAGATTCTTCAATGAAGTCGCAGATACTTTTTCAGGTAAATTGAAGGTCTATCAGGGCCAGGACGACCTCCTCTTGCAATCACTTATTGCTGGCGCAACAGGCGGCGTTTGCGGCTCAACGAATATAAATCCACTGGTGACAGAAGTATATAAGTACTATGCTAAAGGAGATTATGAAACTGCCTCTAAGGTTCAGATTACCTTTAACAGGTTCTTCAGAATGATGAACGAATACCCATTCCCAGTTATGGTTTATACGGCTTTTTACAAGAAGCATAATATTCGTGGGAAATTACCATTGCCTATCACAACTATGTCAAAAGTTGTTGAATCTAAAATAAATGATATCTTGAATTTTATGACTCATTATAAAGAGTGAATTTCACTCTAGAGTTTATTTTCAAAGTTGTCCATGGGTTTCTGTAGCTAAACTATTTATAGAATCTTTAATTAACGTTTTACTCTGTGAAGGAGGGAATAAATATGGACAAAGCAACATATGTCAAATTTGAAACTCCCGAGTCTTTAGAGAAAAAGATTCTGGAATTAGTAGAGAATTGCTATAGAAATGGAAAGACAAAGAAAGGAACTAACGAGGTTATAAAATCCGTGGAAAGAGGGGAAAGCAAGCTTGTCGTACTTGCCGAAGATGTAAATCCTCCAGAAGTTGTGTATTTTATACCGAAACTGTGCGAGGAGAGAAAGGTGCCCTTTGCATACGTTAAGACGCGAGCAGACCTTGGATCAAAGGTTGCAATTTCATCCGCAGCTTCTATCTCTATAACTGACTTGGGAAAGAGCGAAGGACTCTATAAGGAGATTACTTCTGAGTTGACAAACCTCAGCAAGTGAGGGGAAAGATATGCAAGATGATGCTACTCCAGCAGAAGTGGTGGAGTTGATGGGAAGAACTGGGATGACTGGAGAAGCTACCACAGTTAAGGTAAGGGTCATGTCAGGAAGAGATCAGGGTAGGATTATAGCCAGAAATGTGCTCGGTCCAGTAAAGGTTGGAGATATCCTGATGTTGAGAGAAACCGCAAGAGAGGCTAAGAAACTCTCAATGAGGTGATATTATGGCAGGAAGAGAATGCAATTTTTGCGGAACAGACATCGAACCTGGTACGGGCATGGTATATATCAGAAGAGACGGTGCTGTGATTAACTTCTGCAGCAAGAAATGCAGAGTGAACATGGTCAAACTGAAAAGGGTACCAAGAAAGACAAGATGGACAAGAGAATATCACAATCTCAAGTCAATAAAAATGGCCTCCATAGAACATGCAAATGTTAAACATGCGCAGGCTGAGGCTTCAAAAGAACCCGAGGAACTTCTTCATGAGCAATCTCCAGAAAACATAGAGGACGAGAAAAGCCAGGATGAAGCTAAAGGTGTTGAACAATGAGTATTGAATCAACACTTGTCCTTGTAAAACCTGATGGCTTGAAGCGCAGGCTAACTGGAGAAATTATTCAAAGATTAGAGCGTAAGGGTCTCAATATTGTAGCAATGAAAATGCTAAAACTTACAAAGGAACAGGCTGAAGTTCATTATTCAGTTCACAAGGGAAAGCCATTTTTCCCGGGATTGGTAGAATTCATAACAAGCGATCCACTTATAGCTATGGTCGTGAAGGGGCACAGTGCCATATCAGTTGTTAGAAATCTCGTGGGTGCAACAGATGGTGCAAAAGCCTCTCCCGGTACCATACGAGGAGATTTTGCCATAACAATCGATAAGAGTGTGATCCATGCATCCGATTCTGTTGAGTCATTTGAACACGAATGTCCAATTTATTTCAGTACGGATGAGATCTTGGACTTCTCTTATGGTGATGAAGAACTTTTCTGAGGTGTAATATTATTGTATGGCAAACCTCAGGCAACCAATTATCTGTGTTTTAGGTCATGTCGATCACGGAAAGACAAGCTTATTGGATTGCATTAGAGGAACGTCTTTAATTAAAAAAGAAGCCGGCGGAATAACTCAACGAATTGGCGCAACAGAAATATCTATTCCAAGAATTATAGAGTTGTCCGGTGGTAAAGCAAAACTTGATATGTTCAAAATACCGGGGCTTCTATTTGTGGACACTCCGGGTCATGTAGCATTCGCTAACATGAGGTCAAGAGGAGGCGCTCTGGCAGATATTGCTGTTCTTGTTATTGATATAAATGATGGCATTATGCCGCAGACCATTGAAAGCATTAATATTTTAAGACGATTCAAAACGCCCTTTATCATAGTTGCAAATAAAATAGATGCATTGCCTTTTTTCACAAAAACAGATAAAACCACATTTTCTGAATTTATTAGAGAACAGAGGCCTGACTATGTGAAGGAACTGGATAATAAGATATATGATATAGTCAACAAGCTGTACACTTATGGCCTTGCTTCAGAAAGATATGATAGGATAAGTGATTTTACCAAAAATATATCTATTGTTCCTACGAGCGCAAAATATTCCATAGGCGTCTTTGAAGTTCTGATGACAATTTCAGGACTGGCACAGAGATTTCTAAGTGAATCCATTTCACATAAAGGTGTTACAGCGAGAGCCAATATCCTTGAGATCAAAAGAGAAGATTCTCTTGGAATGACACTGGATTCCATATTGTATCAGGGTTCGCTGAAACGTGGTATGGATGTTGTGGTGAATACAACCGATGGCCCAAAGACCACTAAAATAAAAGCACTTTTCACAAATATCAATCAGAAATCTACGAAGGTGGAGGAGAGGCAGAAAGTAAATTCAGCCACAGGAGTGAGGATCGTAATTTCTGACAAATACAGTGTTATCCCAGGTTCGACACTCATTGAACTGGCCGAACCGAGAGATGAAATTTTCAGAGAACTTGAAGAGGAAAACGAGTTAAAAATAGAACTCAACGAGCACGGAGTGACCCTGAAAGCCGACACAATCGGTTCTCTTGAAGCCATCGCATCTGAGCTCAAGAATAGAGATATCAATATAAGATCAACTCAGATAGGAGAGATCAGCAAAAGGGATCTCATAGACGTTTCCACACTGCCTGATCGAATGGATAGGGTTCTTGCAGGATTCAACGTAGGATTATCCGCTGATGCTAAGGCTTCTCTCATGGCATACGATGTGGGAGTCATAGAATCAAACATAATTTACTCTCTTTTAGATAATACTGAGAAGTGGATCAAATCCAAAAAGGATGAGATAGACGAAGAGAGCAGAAATAACATGCCCATACCTTCGAAATTCGTAATTATGCCAGAATACATATTCAGAGCCGCAAAGCCTGTAATAGTTGGAGTAAAGGTTCTTTCGGGAAGAATCAAGGTAGGAGATAATCTTATCAGAGATGACGGCAAATATGCAGGAACAATAAAGAGTATCAGGGAGGGTGAGCTCTCCAAAAGATTTGCAGATTCAGGCAGCGAAGTTGCCATAGCCATAGAAGGCGTAACACTCAATCGGCAGATAGGCGCAGATCAGCCCATATATGTGGATATCACTGAGGATGTAGTGAAGAAGTTGAGAGAACGCGCTCTGGATGAGCAAACAATGACGACTCTCGAGGAGATCATAAAAATAAAACGAAAAGACAATATTTTCTGGGGAACAAGGGTTTAGTAAGCTACAAGAATTATTGTCGCAACAATTGTAGGTATAATTGTTGCGAGGGTGACATCAACAGACTCAAAAGGGTTGTAGGCAAACACTATTGCAAGAATGGGGAAGATCATGCCTCCCTTTATGAGTGTGCTCCCAATAAGGATCCCATTGGCACTCTGCCTGTCCCTGTGCGAGAGTGAACTTTTAATTGCAAAAAATTCGGGCAACGTTCCAATAATCCCAGGCAATATGAATCCGGAAGCAATGCCTCCGACATTCAAGGTAACCGAAAATATATCGGTGACTCTGGCCATTGCAAAGGAAAGGGCCATGAGAATAAAAACTGATATTGCAATAAGGACTTCTCCGGATTTTTTTTCAGATTTATTTTCGGTTTCCATACCTCTGTCAGAGGCAAAGCCAATGTAAAAAATAAGGGCAAAGGTAATTATTACAGTAACCACGGCCAAAGCCACTTTAAAATCTAAGGAGAGTGAAAAATATTCTGCTGCTATTAGAATAAGAAGAAAGGCAGGAATCACAAACATGGAAGAGGCATTAAGGGATCTCTGCCTCTTTCTTAGGATTAGGGCCAATATGGCAAAAATAACAAGGCCAATGGATACCGAACCCATCATTGTTCCTATGGATATATCATCATAACCCTGAACTATGGATGAACCGGAAACAAATATCTCGTCAAGGGACGTGATAAAGGCAAAAAGTGTAATTCCCATCAACATGCCAGGTTTATGTCGAAGTAACCCATCTGTTGTTTCATAGATCAGATCTGTTGATAAATCCATCCCTATAATAATTAACACTGTAACCAGAAGTGCAGCAATAAGCGAATTACTAAAAAAAATATATAAAGAAACGAGGCTCAGAGCCAACAAAATAAGATTATATTTCTCTTTCACCTTTACAAACCGTTCAAGACCTGAGTTGATGATGATGCAAGGGTATTTATTGCACTACCTCTCTCATGTTTTCTAAACTCAATTTCCTGGGGTTTGAGGCTATCTTTGATAAATTCAAAGGCTATCTGAGCCTTATCAGGATCTCCACACGTAAATATATCTAGTGTGATCAAACCATACTCCGGCCACGTGTGGAAAGATAAGTGTGATTCAGCCAGTAAAATTATTCCACTGGCACCCATCGGCTCAAACTGATAGTAATCAGAAGAGATCTTTGTCAGATTTCCAACTCTAATAGATCTCTCCACAACTTCCATCAGGTACTCTTTCCGCTCCAGAAGCTCTGGTTCTATTCCATACATATCCGCCAAAATATGAACCCCTACGGCCACCTTCATCGTCCTCCATCCATACACCTCACTTGTACTAAACTAGGCATAATAACTTATTATTTAAATATTCACGTTTGTCTCGCTTTTTATTTCTATAAACCACATGGCATAAAACCCATATTGTACAACATGGCTATAATAATCTTATTTTTAAAATATTAATTATTTTATATTTTAACACTTGTAACGTTTACTTTTACAGAGCCATTTTTCTTCAAAAGTTCGTTAAATTGCTCATCATTCAGGTTCCAGGATTCCCGTGTTGATACTATAACAGAATCAATGCCTTTGCTTGCTGCTTCAAACGCTCCGGATAAGGAAGAAAACTTGTTGTAACCTGAATTTGGGAACAATGTCATTGCACCTTCCCCAAGAAGAAATATCTGTTGTCCAGCATTGATCTGTTGTAGTTCACGCTCCAGTGTCTCTTTGTAGTCTGTATAATTAGCGTTGGTTAGATTTTCAATGATTCTCGCATGGACTGTTCCAAAGTTAATTTTGATTATTCCCCTTATGTCTCTTATGCGAACTCTTCTGCCTTTGAGAGCGGGTTCCATTGCAATAGCTGTCGCTGAATCATCTGCGCCCTTGAGGGAACCATGGAGAAAACCTCCCCGCATTTCAAGGAACAGCTTGGTATTCTGTTTTATATCTTCATCACCAATGCATTCCCAAGCTAGGGAATCAGAGATAGCTTCTGAATTGTCAACAACAAATTTCTTTAATATTTTCAGAGATTCTATGAGATGTTCATAACCTTCTTGGGTAAGAGTCATATCATTCATATACCCCCTTTCCCTCAGTGAACCAACATAGTATCTCACGCCCTGCAAAGTAATATCAAGTTGCCTTGAGATCTCCGCAAGGCTTGTCGTTCCATGAAGTATTTTTATCATCAGGGAAATCTCATTCACATTGATATCTCTGAGACCATATTCTGGTGGCATATCCCTGTATGATTGTTTTGATATAAAATAACTTCGCCTCCAAATAAGATTAAATTTAATATATATTATGGATACAATCTTGTAAACATATTGGTGACAGTTGACTAAGTTCTCGCACGGCATCTTTATATTGAATAAAAAATCCTTCACTTGAAAACATCATGTTAGGTATGGAAGAGGAAGTGAGACACAGGAGTGCCAGTATGGCGGATGCATGGGTCAAAAAGAGTTACATGAACACGTTGCAAAATTCGTCACCTAAACTTGTATCGAAGATAGGTGATATTGTAAACGAATACGCTTTTCTAACCCAGGCAAAAAACATAGAGGTAGTTGACCAGAGTCAGGAAGCCGAGATCACAGATCATCTACTGAAGCAGAAGCTGCTCATAAAACTCAATGAAACGTCATTTCCCAATTCCTTTTTATACAGAAGCCCGCCATTTGACGTTGCACGATCAGAAAAAGACACATATATCTGTACGAACGGAAATGCTGATGACGTTGGTATTACAAACAACTGGCTTAACAGTAAAGTCGCAATGGATATAGCAAAGCGCAACCTGAAGGGATCAATGCAGAGCAAGACGCTCTACGTGGTGCCATACTGGCTCGGTCCATATGAATCACCCTTTGGCCAGGGAGGTATAGAACTCACAGACAGTCTCTATGTTGTTCTCAATCTTATAAAGATCACAAGAGTGGGAAAGAGGGCAATGGAATGCATAATGAAAACTGGAGATTTCGTCATAGGATTGCATTCAACCGCAAATCTTGATCCGGAAAATAGGTATATCATGCACTTCCCTGAGGAAAATGAAGGTATGGGTCTCATAATAGGGTTTAATACAAACTACGGCGGAAATGCACTTCTGAGCAAGAAGTGCCATGCACTTAGAATTGCCTCCTTCAAGGCCAGAAAGGAGGGCTGGATGGCAGAACACATGATGTTGTTGGGTTTGAAAGAACCATCTGGAAGAGTGACCTACATCTCAGGAGCTTTCCCTAGCTCCAGCGGGAAGACAAATCTGTCTATGCTGGAACCCCCCATTGAATATTCAAAAAAAGGTTGGGAAACATCTCTCATAAGTGATGATATAACATGGATGCACAATGATAATGGAAAGCTAAGGGGTATAAATCCTGAGTATGGTTTCTTTGGTGTGGCACCTCACACGAGTTTTAAAACAAACCCCAGGGCAATGAGGGCTGTATCATCCAACACTCTGTTCACCAATGTTGGAATCACGGAGAATAATTTACCTTACTGGGAAGGGATAAATATGGAAGCAAAGGAGATCACGGACTGGATGGGAAACAGATACGATGGTACCGGAAATATAGCTCATCCTAATTCCCGCTTCAGCACGCCCATTCACCAGTACCCAAATCTCTCTCCGGACTATGAGAATCCTTCAGGAGCACCCGTGAGCGCCTTTTTATTTGGAGGGAGGAGAAGTGATCTTATTCCCCTCGTCATGCAGGCAAAAACATGGAATGAAGGAGTCCTCTATGGGGCCATGCAGAGAATTGAAACAACAGCTGCAGCCATAGGGAAGGTGGGAGAACTGAGAAACGATCCCATGGCAATGAAGCCGTTCATGCCATACAATGTGGGAGAATACTTTGAACACTACCTTAAGATGGGAAAAACCTTAAAGAGTCCACCAGGAATTTTTAATATAAACTGGTTCAGAAAGGGCAAGGATGGTAAATTCCTCTGGCCAGGCTATGGAGAAAATATAAGGGTGCTTGAATGGATCGCCGGCAGAGTCAACGGGGATATAAAAAATGCCGTCGACACTCCAATGGGCTACATACCAATTCTGGAAGACATGAATACCTCTGGAATACCTCAGGATCACATGGCCGAACTTCTCACGGTCGATAGCGTTGGGTTCCTGAAAGAGTTCGAAAGTGTGGAAACATTTTTTAAGTCCATAGGCGATCGTTTCCCAGCTGAACTGTGGGACACATATTATGAAGTCAGAACAAGGTTGGAAGAGTCATCAAGATGACGGGGAAATAGAATTTCTGACATTTTCCACACTACCCTATGAGGAGGGCCTTTTAATGCAGAGGAGCCTCAACAGGAAGATGATGGAGGACCGCAGGGAATATGTTATCCTATGTGAGCATGAACCTGTCTATACCTGCGGCATACACCATGAAGGCTATCCGGAGAACATAGATCCTCTATATCTAATTGAAAGAGGCGGTGGTGTCACATATCATGGTCCCGGGCAGATAACGTGTTATTTGCTCATAGATCTTGGAAAAAGGCACATGAACATTCTTGATCTCATCAATTTTATTCACCAATCTGAGATCGTCTATCTTAAACATTATTCTGTTCATGCTGTGTCCCAATTGGGCAAGAAAACAGGCGTATGGGTTAATGACAGGAAAATAAGCTCCACCGGATTCTCCCTACGAGCAGGGTTCACAATGCATGGTATTGGCCTTAATATTCAAATTGAAATGGACAGATTCAGCAGGATTAACCCTTGCGGTTTTGACTCAGCAATAATGACATCCCTCAGTGTGATCACTGGGAAAAAATTTAATATGGAACAGGAGAAAAAGTTATTCTCAGAAATAATCAAAAATGGTATGGGTTTATATTAATGGGCAACAGTCTGTGACTGCTCCCTCAGGAATTGCTGGAGATAGTAGAAGGATCCTGTGCCCTTTCCGCTTATTCCGCTCATCTTCCATCCAACAAAGGGTTGGGAACCAACAACTGCACCTGTGGATCCTCCTCTTTCTCTGTTTGCATAAATTGTTCCGACCTCCACTGTGTCAAAGAACTTTTGTATCTCCAGAGGATCTTCTGTGAATATTCCTCCTGTCAGGCCATATTCAGAAGCATTTATTCTCTTCAGAGCCTCATCCAGGCTCTTAACCTTCACAACAGCAAGGAATGGGAGGAAGAGTTCATCTTTTATTAGTGACGAGGAATCAGGTAGATCCACAACAACGGTTGGTCTCACAAAGTTTCCAGGTCTGTCCATGACCTCTCCACCAGAAAGGATCTTCCCCTCTTTCTTTGCAATCTCCACTGAAGCTTTGAACTTTTCCACTGCTTCTTTATTTATGACGGGGCCCATGAAGGAATCAAGTTTCTTGGGATCATCCACCTTCAAAGCATCTGTCTTCGCCTTGAGTTTCTTTATGAATTCATCGTATACATGTTCATGCACATATGCAACAGAACATGCACTACATTTCTGGCCGGAATATCCAAAGGCGGCTCTGTAAACACCATTAACTGCCTTATCCACATTAGCCTTATCTGTAACAGTAATGGTATCTTTACCGCCCATCTCAGTGATCACAACTCTGGGTTTTTCTTTGTTCGCATTTCTGTATATATTCATTCCGGCGTCTCTGGATCCTGTAAAGAGTATACCTGAAACAAGACTGTGGGATGTTATGTATGGCCCGATTTCTCCTCCCTTGCCTGAAATGTATGCCAGGTTTTCGCTGGGAACACCTGCCTCGAACAGCGTTTTGATATACAGGTATGAGGTCAGAGGAATATCACTGGACGGTTTCAGCAAAACTGAATTACCCACGATCAGGGGCCCGGCAACCATACCTGCAGTTATGGCATAGAAGTTGAAGGGTGCAATAACGGCAAATACGCCATAGGGCTTCATGAAGGATTTGCTCTCTTCATTCTTATACCCTGTACCTGTGAATCTTACAAATCCCTGGTTCTCTATGAGGTTGAGTGCGTAATATCTGAGAAAATCAATACCTTCATCAACATCAGCCATTGCTTCTGTTCTGTTCTTTCCATTTTCATATGCCAGCAGTGCTGAAATGAGGAATTTATCCTTTGAAAGGAGATCGGCAGCTTTCAGAAATATTCTGGCTCTCTCAACGTATCCTTTCTGAAACCATTTTTTCTGGGCTTCTTTTAGCATATTCAGAGCTTCATCCACACTTTTCTTAGATCCTGCCTGAAAAACTCCGATCTCCTTTCCATCTACGGGGGATGTATGTTTGAGCTTGTTTTCTTCCTTAATTTCCTTATGGACAATATTTGGATATTCCTTACCTATGAATTTCTTAGCCTCTTCACAAGCTTTTTCGTACAGTTCATTAAATTCTTTTTCCGTTCCATTTTCGACATATCTTACATATGTCATTTCATTATCGAATGGCATTGTTTCATATGTCATCTTATTAAAAAAAGGTTAACCTCTTTTTATTCATAGCATGACTAAAATTGTAATATATTTTTCAGGAGATCACAGGGCCATACCGTCATCAACGGGTATGGACACACCTGTAATACCAGCTGCCATGGGTGAAAGAAGAAATGCAGATACATACCCTATTTTAAGAGGGTCCATGGCTCTGTCGGTACTATAATTAAAGGGGAAAGTGCTCTCAAACCTGTCATCCTTTGACACCGAACCAGGTTGAACACAGTTGACTCTGATATGTTTTGGCTTCAAGGCTGATGCGGCAATCCTTGTAACTTCTTCCAGGGCATATTTCGATATGGTATAACCCGATCCGTTACCGGAGAACAGTGATTTTGATGCCCCTATGTTCACAATTGCTGATCCTGGAATCATCCTATCTGCCATTTCATAAATCATATTATACTGAGTCATAAGGTTCAACCTGAGGAATCCTTCCACAGCTTTTGGAGATTCAAGTTTTCCTTCTGGCATTGTCCATGTGCCTGTATTGTTTATCAATCCAGAGAACTTTATGTCTTTGAGTTCAGACCCACTCATGAGAGATTTGATTTCCTCCAGATTCTCGAGATCGCATTTAAATTCTCTGTATACGCCATTTGAATGGTGATCTACCTTGCGACCTGATCGTGAAATGCCAAACACATTTGCCCCGAGATTCAATAGGAGCTTTGCGGTAGCTGTCCCCTGTCCAGATCCAATACCGCACAGAGCTATATTTTTCCCTTTAAATGCTGATGCTAAAATATCCATACTGGTACATCGCATCCATTCTATTTTATCTTATTTCCTCTTTAAGCTTTCACTCAGATTCTTTCCGAGAAAGGATTGAACCGTACTATTCTCGAATAGCTTTTTTGATATATTCTCCTTTTTTTTGGAAGGAAAACCTGTGAATACGACATTAGGGTATTCAATATCTCTCAGCACAAGAAAATTTGGTGGAGCCAATCTTCTCGCATTGTATGCTGGATGGAATGGATCAGGTGGGGTGGAGGGATGTATGATCCTTTCAATTGCATAACCCATCATAAATCTGATCTGGTTCCACAGAAACCCTCTGGCTCGGAACAGTAGTATTCGCGAATCGAGGTATGTTTCAGCGAAAATCTCTTTAATTTCTCGCGTTGTCTCTTTTCTGTCCAGTTTGCAGTATTTCTCAAAATCATGGGTTCCTTCAAATTTTTTCAGATCATCCAGTTTTATTTTATTGTAAGGGTATGTATCAGGTAATATGTACGCGTAGGTCTTCATAGATACATATCTAACTCTGAAATTGTCTTCAACAACTGCATATCTGTGGAAATAAATATCGTCGAGATGGGAATTCAATGTTCCCATAATTCTTGAAGGAGAAAGGTCTGTGTCAATAGATGCAGTGTTCATAAGGGCTGAAACGCCCCTGTCTGTTCTAGAGCATGATATGAAATGGGTTCCAAGGTCGTGTTCTCTTATGCATGAAAGAATCTCACTCTCGACACTGTGATTTCCAATACCTTTCTGGAATCCTGTGAATTTAGAGCCGTCATACCCAAAACCCAAGAGCAATCTCATATCAAGACATATCAGCGCCTTAAATAACATGTTTTCTCTTAGGAGAATCATATATGCAAAGGCAGTATACCCAAATATGTGGAAAATTCACGGTGCGGGTATTTCTGGTTCCTATCTCTTCAACAGACTAAAAAATGAGGGCATTGAGGTTTCAATATCAGACCCGAAGATAAGTAATTTCTATATTCCATGTGGGTTTGCTACTAACCGGAAGAGAATCAAACCTTACCTGGAGAAGTCAGGGATAGATATGGAGGGCATACAAACATCTTCAGATGAACGCGTTACCATAGAAGGAAACAATTTTCCACCTCTTGTTCTTGATAGTACTGACATATGCACCATTGATAAGATGATGTTTGAAGCTCTCCTGTTGCAGGGCATAGAGCCAGAGAAGAAAACCGACGTGACAGGTTCTGATTACCATGTGGATGCCACTGGAATATCAAGGAGTCTATTACCAGCACCTGCAAGGGACAAGCGCATGTTTGCCATTGAAAAGGTATGCGATCGCTCCCCCTATGACAATTTTTATTTCTATTTCTTTCCGAAGGGTAGAGGATACTTCTGGTCCTTTCCAGTGGGTGATCATTTTCACATAGGAGCTGGTGGTATTGATCTTATGGAAGTAAGGGGAAGCTTATCCTCATTTCAAGGACTCAGACTTCTATCGAGGAATATCCGCATGGGGCCCATAATGGAAAATATTCATTATGGGAACGTTGTGGGTATTGGTGAAAGTATTGGATATATCTCTCCGCTTCTGGGCGAAGGGATTATTCCAGGGTTGGAATCTGCAGAGATGCTTGCAAGTAGCATACTTAAAGGAAATTCCTTCGAAGAGATCCTTATGGATTATGAGAAACAGGTTAATGTTTCCCTGAGAAAGTTTCAGAAGCTTGCAACATTGGTGGAAAATATACAGGCCTCAAAGGTGATGACAATGGAAAATATAGGTGCACTGAGGCTCGCACTCTCCGAGGCAAAAAATTTCGGGATCAACATAAAGTTGACCAAGGTTCTGAGGCACTTTTTATAATATTCCGCCGTCAACAGGAATCATGGCATCCGTTGTCGCACCAAAAGTATCCTCGTTGGCCAGCGCAACAACAACATTTGCAACGTGCTCCGGCAATACCTCTCTGCGAAGAAGGTTGGATTTCTTATATTCTTCTGGCGTTATGCCCTTTGCCTTGGCTCTGGCCTCCAGTACCCCGTTCTCCCAAATCTTTGAGTTCTTGAAAATTTTATCCGGGTTTATGATATTGGACCGAATGCCGTATTTTCCGCCTTCCTTTGCCACATAATGGCAGAGATGGGCTGTGAATGCCTTTGTACTGCCGTAAGACAACATTCCCGGTCCAGGATTTGTCAGGTTCTTTGTTATATTGAATATATAATTGCCACCAATTCCCTGCTTCTTCATCACCTTGAATGTTTCCTGAGTGAGAACAAAGGGGGCAAGGGAATTTACTTCAAAATGCTTCATCAGGGTGTCCAGAGAGACTTCTTCAATGTATTCCGATTTAAGGATACCCGCGTTATGAAATACGAGATCAATACCGCCGAAGGTGCATATAATATCCTTGACCATCTCTCTTATGGCATCGGGTTTTGTGAGATCTACAGCATATCCCTTCACCTCAGTTTTGAACTGCTCTGAAGTCTCACTCGCCACTCTGACAATATCTTCGCTGATATCCACACCTATGACTGTGGAACCCTGTTGTGCCAGCTTTCTCAGTGTCTCGAGACCAATACCGTTTGCAGCGCCGGTGACCAGACTGATCAAACCTTCCATGGGTCTTGAAACGAATTTCTTCAGTTTTGCCTCCTCAAGGGGCCAGTATTCCATTTCCATGGCATCCTTTCGTGAGATGAATGTCTGTTTTCCCAGAACATTGGCCGTCGCATTTACCATGAAGGAATGAACTATCTGATCTCTAATTATTCTGCACTCTTTCATGTTCCTTGCAGCAGTTATAATTCCAAATCCCTGAACAACTATGACACTGGGAAAGGGATCATGCATAGGAAAACCTTTCACGTATTGTTTATAATCATCTGTATAGGTTTTAACAAAGGAGTCAACGGCTTTGTTCAGATCTTCTTTGCCTTCCAGATACAGATAGTCATACTTCGTTCTGATAAGCATATCTGGTGTAGCCGGACCGCTGGAAGCAAAGGCCTTTCCTTCTTCAGATAAGCACACCTCTAGAGCCCTATCTCCCTGATCAACAAGAAGCATTTTCTTGAAATTTTTGGAAATAATCCCTCTCAGTTCAGGTAACCTCTCTGCAAAACTGTTATTCTTTTTATATGCTTTGTGAAACGGGCTAGAGCCAATCTTTTCCTTTATGAATTTCTTTGCTCTTTCCACTATTTTCAGATGTCTGGAATAACTCTCATCAGCAGTCACTCCGAAGGTGAACAAACCATGGTTCATCAACACAATACCCTCAACATCTGGAGTAATTTTTCCAACAATCTTCAGTATTTTCAAAGCAAGTTTGAATCCCGGCATCACATAGTCTACAACAAGTACGTTTCCCAAAATTTTCTTAATTTCATCATGTTTCATTCCTGAATTTGTGAGAGCAAGAATATAATCGGAATGGGTGTGATCAACATAGCTATAGGGAATGAATGCATGAAGAAATGTTTCAACGGAAGGAGATGGCTCAGATGGGTCCAGCATGCTCTTTTTAAGATAATCCATCATTTCAATATCGGACATACTTTCCTTAGATCTTGCATGGAGTAAATCCTCCATTCTGAGTCCTGTAAAACCTCTGGCTTCTATTGTTGCCATATCTGAGCCACTGCCCTTAACCCTGAGGACTTTCACTATCCTTCCAGCATGGTCATTTTCTATCAATTTAACACTGGCATTTCCTCCGCCATGAAGAACGAGCGTGGGATCTGACCCCAATTTTCTGGCGGTTTCAACTCTGTTATCTATCTCATTCATTTTTATCACCTGTTAGTGTTATCGTTGGTCTACCCGGCATGGGTAACTTTCCAGATGTGTATGAATCCATGATTGTGCAATGTACTTTGGATGTGAAGACAGTCTCTATCATCTTCCCGAATATGGTAAGAGCCCTGTTCTCATCCAGTCCCGTTTGAATTTTTCCTCTGTACTTTTTCACCAATCCTATAATCGACTTGTTCCTCACATCAACATCTCCCTTTGAAATTCTTTCGATTTCTGTTGCAAGTTGAGGCCCGCATACTGTGATGTCTATTTGGGACGGTTTTATTTTTGTAACATTCATTATGTCTCTCACATCACGGATGATCCCTTTGACATATTCAAATTGGGATATGAGGTTTTCATCAGACTCGTTTACCTTCTCTATGTGTATAATTTCCCGTTCAAGTAAACTTTCATTTCCGAAGGCTCTCCAGTAATGATCTGCCAGATGTGGCACAATTGGGGAAAGAGCCTTTAGCCACTGCTGCATTATTTTTTCCGTGGCTTTGATCTGGTCTAGGCCAAGTGAAGATAGTTCTCCAAGATCCTTAAGGACCTCATATATGATCTCCACTGAAGCCCCTCTCACCTGCTGTTTTTCCATCATAGCTGCATAGTGCCCTAGATGAATGCGGAATTTCGCCAGAAAAACATCCATGTACAGACCAGGATCCTTTTTGTTTATTCCACTTTCTACAACGGCGGAGAAAATGTTACTCAGGGAATTGTACACACCATGGATGTTCTCAACCTCCTTTTCGTTCCAGTCCAGCGTAGAATCAAGTTCAGCTACGAGGGCTACATATAACCTGAATATGTCGGCGCCATGAGTATTTACAACATCCATCAGTGATACAGCATTACCCTTACTCTTGGATATTTTTGCACCGTTGGATATTACCATGCCTGCAATGCTTATGCCTTTGGGAAGGAATTTTTCCTCGAATAGGGCCACATGGTTAAATATGTAGAAAGCAAGATGATTGGACATGTGGGCAGCAGATGTGATTCTCCTATCAACACCATACCAGTACTGGAATGAATTTCTGCATGATATCGCAAGGGGAGAAGGTTTGTATCCATTCACGTTTTTTCCCTGAAGCACATAGCTGAAGAATTCATCTGTAAGTTCGTTCCCATTGTTTTCCGTAATGAGGTGACTGAATGTGTAATAAGCAGGATATATTGTGGAATCAGACAGGGATTCTATGACCCAATCCTCCTGTTGGGGAAGCCTTGTGCCCAGTCCTCTCTGCCTTGCACATGCTCTCTCTTCCAACCAGTTTATAATATCCACCATATTCGTACTGTAGAAATCAGGTTTGAATTCCATATTCTTTACATGGGCAATGGTTTCTTCTTTCCATTGAGGTTGTGCATAGTCAATGAACCATTGGTCGTGTATGACTGCAACTATCACTGGCTTTCCATCTCTGGTTCTGGCTTCTCTAGAGCATTCATAGAAATCAAATCCCAAATCTTTTTCTTTGAGAACATTGAACATTCTTTCTCTGGCATCCTTTACACTGAGACCTCCGATGATGTCCAGTTTTTCAACCATGATTCCATCGTAATATTCTTCTCTATAAAGTTGAAGATTTGCCTCGGAAGGTTCATTAAATTTTTTCATGGCCGCCCTTGCACTGGAGATTTTACCTTTTACAGTTATAATTTCTATGGGTTCGATGAGGATTTCATATTCATTAAGATACGAAAGGTCGTTGACAGAATGTCCGGGAACACTGTATACAATTCCAGTTGCTTGACCTTCTTTTAAGTGCCGGTTCTGAAAAATCTTCACATGCTTTTGTGCCAAAGGGACTGAGAATGTTTCATTGGCAAACTCTTCAGGTGATATGGTTCTTATAACTTCAACGTTCTGAATCTGATTTTCTATCTTTTTAGAACACCATTGAGATACCACAACCTTCTTGTTATCCACGTTCATCAGAACATAGGTGATATCTGGATTGTACCATAGGTTTGTGATTCCGAAGATTGTTTCTGCTCTCAGGGAACCTGCTCCTAAATAGAAATCCTTTCCTGAAGCTTTGAACAGGACTACAAGGAACTTCTCAATAGCAACCTTGTCAGTGTCCCCGTCCTCAATATCGTCCTCTCCAACAGCATTTCCGTCATCAATACTGAAAAGTACCGGATGGCTTCCTTTTTTCAATCTATCCTGTTTACCAAGTTGTCTGAACTGCCACTTTACCATGTTACTGAAATTTGGTTCTATGGATCTGAACTTCCGTCGCCAATCAATACTGAATCCCAGTGCAATAAAGTCGTTGATGATCTTATCTGAAAAGTAATCTGCAACCTTAGTTGGGTCTTCAAATCCTTTCAGTATTTCATCAACATTTTCTCCAGAATCATATTGTGATATATACTTCCTGTAGAGATCAATTGTACGCTTATCTCCAGAGGCTATTTTGTGAGAAATGGAACCGATAGGAGTACCGCTTTCGTGAAAGCCCATTGGAAAAAGCACGTTGTAACCTGTCATTCTCAGGAATCTGGCCATGATGTCAGCAATAGTATATGTTCTCCCATGACCAACGTGCAACGGCCCACTGGTGTACGGCCAGGGGACTGTTATAAGGAATTTTTCTCTATCGTCTGGCTCCGAAGCGAAAACCTCCTCAGACTCCCACACTCTCTGCCAACTTTTTTCGTCAATCATCTTACTCATTCTATTATGAGAACAGCCGCTGCCACAGTGGTCGTCCATTCATCTTCTCTGAGTACCACAGCGGTTGAACATATATTTTTAGTTTGTAATATTTTGTCGCTCAATCTGTATTCTTCTTTTGCCTTATCCCATACGAGAGACCCCTGTAATCCAGTTGTACTGGCAAGCATTTCAGCCGCAAGTTTTTCAGCAAAGAACCCCGCTTTTTTCTCCGTTTCGCCATAGCTATGGTGTTCGCTTAGATATCCCCATTTGCTTCTGTCTGTGGGGATAGCATATCCTATAGCCGATGAAAGCATTCTGTTCATTTCGTTGGATGCATTTCTGGCAAGAACTGTGAACAGAATCTGGCCAGGATTAAGCATTTCCAGCCCTTCGTCTGGGCTCACTATTTGAGCTCCTGGAGGAAAAATAGAACTGACACTTACAATATTGAACTGAGCTATTTTTGCATCCCTCAATGCCTCTTCAAAGGATACGAGCATGGTATCTCCCCTTCCCACGCCTCTAGTGAAGAAGAGTTTTGATGGAACTAAATTAACCATGTGAACTGTATAACTCAAGGAAATTAAACTTTAGGAACTGATACTATTTTTTGTGCTATAGGTCAACAATGATCTCATAATACTTTGATGACGAATTGAATGTGCCAAGGGATGCCGCCTTCGGAATTGATTCTACTTTCGTGGCAGTTGCAAATTTAACAGCCATAGAATATCCATTATTTGTTTCTGATATCGAGATCAGTTCCTCAGGAACATTCATGTACACATCAAGAAAATAAATGAATCTGTTGAGAACATCTGTTGGAACAAATTGAAAACTCTTCTCAATAATTATATTTCTATTAACCCTCGAATCTGTTGTGATGGGTTTTATAAGTTCCCTGAAGGCACTTATTGTTCTTTGGATAAGTAGCTCCACTGTGCCATTGAGAATCAAAACAGAGACATCTGCTTCATGGTCTTTAATAATATATGGTTCAAGATCATTCATATATATTCGTGGTTCTAGTAATACATCAGTGATTAAAACTAATTACCTAATCTTGTAAAAAAAATCAAAAGGTATGAGAAGAAAGGGTCATACCTTGAAGCTAAAAAAATGGAAAAATTACTCTGGTCTTTCAGAGGATATAACGGGTATTGCCTCTTCAAGATTCAGTCCAATTTCGTCCTGGGAGAGTTTTCTTCCAATGCTCTTTTCATAGAAGTCGATTATATTTCTCTTCTCTTCAAGAGTGTATTCTCTGAAATACTTTTCTCTCTTCAGTATTTTTCCTGTCTTTTCTTCATACGTTTTTGCAGGTATGGAATACTTTCTCTGTGTTGCATCCCTGTAGAGTTCTGGTATAACGTTGAATGCACAGAATGGAACAACTCTTCCATCAGGCATTGCATAGTGTATATCGCATCTCTCTACTCTGTCAACATCATATGTGTATGGGTCCATGAAGTGCATGAATCCTATGAACATACTCTTGTAATGGAATGCTTTAAGGCCATGGTAATCGCCCTCAGTGAAAGCATTGTAAACCATGTCCTTCAGGCTGAAGTCAGCAGGAGCTTTTTCATAGTCGACGAATTTCTTCAAGCTTGCAAGTAACTTTGCTGCTGAGGTTATCTTTCTCACTGTCTTTATGGATGAGTCCTTTATATCATCAGCAAGTTCTCCAATATACTCGAACATTCCTCTTACATCTATGAACCTAGTTATAGGTGTGACTTTGTCTCCTTCCTTGAACAGATATGTTCCCATTCCACAGGCGAAGTGAATGGAAAGCTTGTACATATCTTTGCCCTTAAGCTGTTCAACAAAGTTTGATACCTTTGTAGTGGATGGAACTGTAAAGAAGTCCTCTCTTCCTATCATACCATCTGTCTGCTGTTCGATTTTCTTTATACATCCAGGAATTGTGACTCTCTGCTTTTCTCTCATCCTGTCTGGCATTCTGCCCACTAGACTTACTGGCTGGAAGTTAACTGCTCTAACAGCATCTATGTTGTTAAGACCGAATCTGATTGTATCTCCAAGGTACATATCGTTTATACCACCGATAACTGTAGGAACAAGGACAACACCCAGTGGGGCGTTCTTGTAATTCTTCAGTGCGGCTGGAATTTCCCAGAAGTTCTTTGGGTTAGATCTTGGGGTTGGGCCATCAAAGCTTGTATATATCACATTAGAACCTGCTTCTCTGATTTCTTTTGGGAAATCTGGGTCAAAAGCTGCTCTAACACTGTTTGTGTTTAGCTGTATGTGTTCGTAACCCTCTTCTTTGGCGATTTTTATGATATCAATTATATCATCTCTTATTGCAGGTTCTCCTCCTGTTATCTGAACTGCATTTGCACCGACAGGCTTTTCGTTTCTCATTCTCCTGAGCATCATTCTTACCTGATCCTGCGATGGTTCGTAGATTGGTTCATTCTCCTTTGCATAGAAGAAGCAGTACCAGCATGAAAGGTCACACCGGTTTGTAACTACAACATTTCCCAGTCCTGTGTGTGATTTATGTTTAACGCACAGACCACAGTGGGTTGGGCACACAATCTTTGATTCAAGGTATGCAACGTGGGGGTTAAGAATCTTGACTCCTGGATCCTGCCACTTCTTTGCTTCCTGGTACATATCATAGTCTTCCCAGTACTTCTCTTTCGTTATGCCGTGTTCAGAGCATTCTTTTATGAGTCTAACTTCACCAGCACTCTCGTAAACTATAGCGG
>JAJZAR010000144.1 GCA_021799315.1 Thermoplasmata archaeon
TTTCCAGCCTGCTGAAGAGTCACCACCTGGAGGTGCGGTGAAGATGATACAGGAAGGAGTCCTGGAGGATGTTGATTACATTATCGGGCAGCATGTTGGAAGCGATATACCCTCCGGCAAAATTGGATATCGGGCCGGCCCTTCCAATGCCAATGCCGATTCATTCCGCATAAAAATAAAGGGAAGAGGTGGACATGGATCAGCACCTCATAAGAGTGTAGATGCTATATACATAGCTGCAGAATTCATCACACTTGCCCAAACTATAGTCTCAAGGAAAGTTGATCCTGTCAAGGCGGCAGTTGTAACCTTTGGAACAATTCATGGTGGCTACAGGCACAACATAATAGGCGACGAAGTTGAGATGACCGGTACTGCAAGAACACAGGACATGGAAACTAGGGCACTGGTTAAAAGTGAACTTAGGAACATATTAGAAGGCCTATGCAAGTTAACCCACTCGGAGTTTGATTTTGAATATGAGGAGGGCTATCCAGTTATGGTTAATGACCCCGAAATAACTGAGAAGATTGCAAGTGTAGCCAGTGGAGTTGTTGGCAAGAATAATGTTGTTGAAATGCCCCAGAAAATGGGTGGAGAGGATTTCGGCTATTATTTGCAAAAAGTGAGGGGCGCATTCTATTATCTTGGTATTAGTAATGAGAAAAAAGGATTCACAAGTTCTAATCATAGCCCAACTTTCGATGTTGATGAAGAAGCCCTTCCTATCGGAACCAGGGTTGGAGTTGCGGTTATCAAGGAACTTTTGGCTTCGTGATTTCCGCCCCTGGTTAACAGTAGGATTTTCAGTTTCAACGACCTGTTTGCCATTTCAAGAATTTATATAATCTCCACTGGCTTAAAAATAAAATTAAGCGGTTATTGAAACTCACATAAAAATTAAAAGAGAGGCTACTTTCCCACGGCCGTCGCTGTCGTATCTAGTACAACGGATTCTTTTCTTCTCACGTTTGGTGCCAGTGACATGAGTATTAGACATATGGCCATAGGTATCATTAAAGCATACACACCTGCCATTGAATAACCTATCTTTGGTATCAGGTATCCCATCAATGGCCCGCCAATCATAGCGCCAATGTTGAAGACCAGGTATAGAAATCCCACTGCAGTACCAATCCACGGGTCTTCAACGCTTTCCTGGGAGAACGCCTGTATATTGCCATATATGGCATATCCACCTCCCAAAAATATCACAGCTGTAAAGGCAATGATGGGACTCATATGAATTCCGAAAAGAACAATTGTTCCAATGAGCATTACCAGCGCACCCAGTTGGATAATTCTTTTCCTGTTTGTCCTGTCTCCAACTATTGCACCAGGGTATGCCAGTACTATGCCAGCAAATCCAAATGTTGAGAGAACAATGGCAGCAGTACCCTTGCTGATGCCATCATGTGTTAGGAATGGGGTTGCATATGAATTATACGCAAAAAAAGCTATTCCAAAGAAAAGATATGAAAACGATGCCAGGAGAAGCGATCTATTCATGTTTTTCAAGATCCCGTGCTTTGGCTTATTTTTGATTTTATAGGTAGAGGGAATAAACACAAATGTAAGGATAATCAGTACAAGACCCGATAATCCAGCTATTACAAAGGGAATATCGAAGGTACTTATTGTGGAGAACCTGGCAAATATCAGGGGACCAAGGGCGAGACCAAGGTTAAACATTACACCAGCTGTTGCAATAACCGTTGCCCTTATTTTAGGTCTAAGATCACCTAAGAATGCTGATATCTCGGGTTGTATCATACCGACTCCGAAACCAACCATAAATCTGTATATCACCAGTTCATATTCATTTCTAACAAATCCGGTCAGTGCAGAAAAGAGTGAGATAACAGTTAGAGATATTATAATACCATTTCTTGTAGTAATCTTATCGAAAATTACACCTCCAACTATGCTGAAAATCATTATTCCTGCTGAGAAACCAGTAGCCGTTATACCAAGTAGAATTGGATTTACATTAATTATCTTCAATATAAAAGTTCCGCCAAAGAAGAACAGATTTGCATCGAAACCATCCAAAAACATACCCAATCCTACGAGGACAGCTATCATAATCAGTCCACCGAGACTCTGTGCTTTCTTAACTGTCGTATCAACCAATTTTTACATCCTCAATAAATACAATTTTTAAAACTATAAAAATATTTCCCCCATCTGGCACTTATGAGATTTGAGTGCTAAAGTTTATACTTCTAAATTTAAAAAATAGGATAGTTTTAATACGTGGCCTGTCCCGAATCACGTGAGGATGTGGAACAGGTATTCGACACAATGAAAAGATAAATGATTCTTTTTCATTGTTTTCCTTGTTCTAAGAATAAGATTCATAATGTTGAAAGTTCTGAAATATCAAAGTGTCCTGGGAAAAATGTCAGTGAATGAGGTTATCTTTGAATTGTCAAAGATGGAAAAGATGTTTGAAAAGAATGGGATCGAATACTTCGCTGCAGTTCTATGAAAGGGTGAAAGATTGTTTAAGTGTTCAAGGACAGAATGCCTATGGGTTAAATTAATGAGAGTTCAGGTTATTTTAGAGTACTTTAAAAATTACATCATAGGCAAGTTCTGGAATTGCTTAATTAATTTCATATTTATTGAATGAAAGTACATTTATTCTTCTTTCCAGCAATTCGCACTTATCGTAAAATCGTTATACAAGATTGTTGTGTAAAAACGTGGAAAAATGATGAGATGAAAGTGAAGACCTGAAGTTAACGCAACTAAGATTCTGTTTACCCAGAAAAAAAGAATGTCGAGATTGTCAATTCTTTGTTGATTTTTTCCGAATACGGGTTTTGGTAATCTTATGGGTATTCGTTTGACCCAAAGAATAGTGCGATTTTTACTTGAAACAATTATATCAAAATGTTTCAATTTCCAAATTATCAATGAAAATTTCACTATGTCAGAATGTCAATGGATTTATGTAGTTATTCTAAATTATGGGGTTAAAGAAAAATTTTATGGGATGTTGGTGCAAAATTGGCGAGACAATATATTTACATTGATGAGAGCGGCGATCTGGGACTATCGAAGAAGAGCTCTAATGTTTTGGTAATGTCAGCACTTATTACAGATAACCCACAACAATTGGACAGGATAATTAAAAACACGAGGAGAAATAAATTTAGAAAGGAACTAAGAAAAGCTAAGGAAATAAAATTCAACAAATCCAGCCCCGAGCTCAGAAAATTTTTGATATCGAAATTAAATGAAACTACTGGATGCCGGGCTGTTCACTGTATTATGACCAAAGAAAGGCTGCATAGCCATTACCTGAAGGGAGACAAAAACAAATTGTATAATTTTGTGGCAGGACGTCTTGCCAGTGGAATTATAATTGATTCCAGCAATGTAGAAGTAAGAATTGACAAATCAAAGGGAAAACTTAAACTTAGAACCGATTTTAACCAATATTTTAAGCAAAAATTGGGGGAGGGGTCTAAAATAGGGGAGATAAGAATATTCCATAGCTATTCGGAAAATTTTAGTGGTATACAGTTAGAAGATATACTGTCCGGTTCAACATATCAGAAATACAGCAACGGAGATTCGCACTACTTGGATATAATTAACCCCCAAGTGTTCTCTCATACTTTTATAGATTTATGGAAATAAGTCAGAGCCGGTTGGTACTGTTTTACATGCACCTCAAGGTACACTTGACCAACCGGTCTTACCTGTAATTAATATATTAAAAGAATAGATATAAATTTTGTTCCACTATGTATGGCGGAAATTGCCTAATAGATTTTACTGAAATATCCATTATATTGCATGTAAATTTCGTATTGCATTGGCCTTATCCATAAGATCATGGTTGTATGTGGTATCATCTAAAGAATCTAAAAGTATTATTCCCATTTCCACATCTAAAATAAAAGGAGACAATGCTGTTAATACTCCTCTACTGTTTATCTGAGTCAAGTATATTCGATATATGCTTTAATATCTCCCTTTCCAGTATGGTTCCGATAAATTTGCCTGATTTGTCAATCACTGCC
>JAJZAR010000145.1 GCA_021799315.1 Thermoplasmata archaeon
TCTTAATGAAACTGTAATGCTTGTCCAAACTCAGCAACCAGTTAGACATTCTTAAGATTATATGATTAATGAACCTTTGGAAAAATTACTTTCAATCGTTTATCATCCAACTTCGAGAGATGCGAATGTTAAACATTTTCCTAGGCCCCGAACTTCCATTGCTCGAACCTCACTTTTCACGGCATCGGAAGATGAACCCCAAATAGTGGACGAACTCAAGAATGAAATTCTCTCTTCAGACAGAATAGACTTACTTGTATCATTTATAAAATTCAGTGGAATAAGACTCTTACTTGATCCGCTAAGAGTTTTTACTCATAGGGGTGGAGAGTTAAGGATCATCACAACTCCATACATGGGTGCTACTGATCCTAAAGCTATTTCAGAGTTAAGTAAACTTGAAAACACAAAAATAAAAGTCTCATATGATACAAAGAGGACAAGGCTGCACGCAAAAGCCTATATCTTTTATCGAGAGACTGGTTTTTCAACAGCGTACATTGGCTCCTCCAATATTTCTAATGTAGCGATGTCTAGTGGTCTTGAATGGAATGTCAAGATAACTAGAAAGGATCTTCCAGATACCATGAAGAAGATAGAGGCTACTTTTGAAAGTTATTGGAATTCGAAAGAATTCGAACACTACAGTGAGGATACTTCTCAAAAGCTCATTGATGCAATTAATTTTGAACGAAAGAAAAAGAACACAGAATCATCTGAAACTTACTTTGACATAAGACCCTTCATGTTCCAACAGGAAATTTTAGATAAACTTCAGGCTGAAAGAGAGTTTCTCGGTAAAAAAGAGAATTTAGTAGTCGCTGCCACTGGGACTGGAAAGACAGTAATTTCTGCTTTTGATTACAAAAGATTCTGCTATTCCAATCCCGGAAAACCTAACAGATTACTTTTTGTGGCACACCGGAAGGAGATACTAGAACAGAGTCTTAAGACATTTAGGACTGTACTAAAGAATTACAATTTTGGAAGTCTGTTTATCGGTAATGAAAGACCGGATGATTTTGATAATCTTTTTATTTCAATCCAAACTTTCAATTCTCAGAAACTTTTTGAAAGGACTAGTCCAGATTATTACGACTTCATCATTATTGACGAGTTCCACCATGCATCAGCCCCAACTTACCAAGAGTTACTTTCATATTATAAACCAAAAATACTACTAGGACTAACTGCGACTCCAGAGAGAACAGATGGTATTGATGTTACTCGATATTTCAACTACCATATTTCTGCTGAGTTAAGGTTACCAGAGGCCATTGACAGAAAATTGCTCTCACCATTCCAGTATTTTGGAATAACAGATTCTGTAGACCTTTCAAAAGTAGCCTGGAAGCGAGGCGGGTACGAGGAAGAAGAATTAACAAAACTCTATGCATTAAATAAAAGCATAGCTGAAGAAAGGGCAAATTTAATCGTCAATAAACTTAAAGAATACACTGCAGACATGGGTTCAATTAAGGGCATAGGATTCTGTGTTTCTGTGAGGCATGCAGAATTCATGTCCTCTTTCTTTAACAAAATGGAGATAAGTTCAATTTCTCTCACCGGCGAGACGCCACAAGAAGAGAGAGAAAAAGCTAGAAATAGATTAATAAACGGAGATGTCAAATTCATTTTTACCGTAGACGTTTACAATGAAGGCGTAGATATTCCCGAAATCAACACTGTCTTATTCTTGAGACCAACACATAGTCTTACTGTCTTCTTGCAACAACTTGGAAGAGGACTTCGTTTTTCCGACGGGAAAGATTGCCTCACTGTACTCGATTTTGTTGGTCAGGCTAACAGAAAGTACAATTTTGAAGAGAAGTTTGCTGCTCTCGTCTCAAAAACACATTTGAGCATTCAAAAACAAGTTGAAGATGGATTCGTGCAAATTCCAAAAGGATGTTATATTGAATTGGAAAGAAAAGCAAGGGAGTACATACTTGACAACATAAAGAAATCTTTCGGAGTTCGTTCTGGTCTAATTGAAAGGATTAAGACTTTTGAAGAGGATACACCGTACAAACTCACTCTAGAAAATTTCTTAGTCCACTATCACTTGGATCCTTTGGACATTTATTGTAAGGCAACCTTTTCTAGATTGCGTGCCGATGCTGGACTGATTTCCAATTATGAAGAACATGATGAGGAGGTTTTCTTAAATGCTCTAAAGCGTGTTTCTGGAATAGATTCCCATAGCATGATAAAGCAGATTCTAATTGTAATGAAAAATATAGACACCTATGAATTTAATGCCATATCAGAAAATGAGAAGATAACCCTGGAAATGTTTCTTTACACTATCTGGAATGAAACTTTCGACCCTCCGGGATTTAAGGAAGGTTTCCTTAAAATCAGAAAAAGCAAACCTATCTATCAAGAAATAATCGACTTACTCGAATATAATTTAACAAGGATAGCCCTTGTGGAAGAAACCGTGGACTTGGGCTTTGTATGCCCTTTGAAGGTTTATTCAAATTATACAAAGGACCAGATATTATTATCCATGGGATTCAGAACGCCAAAAGATATTCGAGAAGGTGTAAAATACCTTCCAAATAGGAAAGTAGATCTGTTGTTTGTTACCCTTAACAAGACCGAAAAGGAATTTTCCCCTACAACTATGTACGAAGACTATGCAATTAGCGATAGATTGTTCCACTGGCAAAGTCAAAGCACAACCTCTGATACTTCCAATACTGGTCGAAGATACATAAAACATGCACCCACAGACAACAAAATCCTGTTGTTTGTCAGAGAATATAAAAAGACAATCGCTGGCAACGGGTCGCCTTATACATTCTTAGGACTGGCACATTACGTAAAACATGAAGGAACCAGACCAATGAGTATAGTTTGGGAACTTGAGAAACCAATTCCTGCAAAGTACATCAATAAAGTGGGCAAATTAATATCGACTTGAATTTTATATTTATGAAATTAACAAGACAAAAGGCTTCACACGTTACAGGTTCAATTAATTCTGTAAAAGAACAACAAAATTATATTGGGAACACGTTGTTTTTCCTGATAATTGTGGATGAAAGTGTATCTGATCACATTCTCAAACCATAATTTGAGAAGATTGAACTTTAATGCTTCAGAGAAAGAATTTGCTAAGTGTGATCGCCGGTCATGATTTGTGCAAAATCGCCGGTGAGAACTTATCCATATGGTGGTATTATGAACCTTCTGATTTAATCATGAAATACCTTAAGGGCATGAGGTATGTCGTTCACCACGGTCTGCTGAAAGCGGAAGAACTTTGAAAAGGATCAATGGGAAGATGCCTCTGCCATGACCCATTTGTATCATTTGCCAGTCCGTTCACTGGGAACCAATGACATCTCTCCTCTGGAATGTAGAGAAGACCCAGTCAGAAAGAACTTCCACCTTATTGCGGAATGTGCTGATCTTGATCAGGTGAATTAATCTCCAAGCTAGCCACGCACTGAATCCAGACAATATGATGCCACTGCGTAACTTGCAAAGTCCCTTGAATTTGCCAAGAGAAAGCATTATTCCGGGATCTTTGTAACTGAAGGGATCAGTGTCTTCTCTTTCTCTAATCATTGCTGCAAGCTTTTTTCCCGCATATTTTCCCTCCTGTACTGCAGCTGCAGCAGTCTGTGGGACAAATTCGCCCTGTCCTGTGGAAGCAATGAGTGCATTATCTCCAATTACAGTGATATTTTCAAAACCCGGTACCCTCAGGAACCGGTCCACGATGATCCTGCCAGATTTTTTATTCACCTGACTTCCTCCCAGCATTGCTGCCACGGGGTTACTCTTCACACCTGCAGTCCAGAATACGTTGCTGGTCCTGATCGCGTTTCCGCCCTGAAGAAGTATTTCATCACCTGTCACCTTTGCGACTTTTGCGTTAAGTAGTAGTTCAATACCTGATTCCTTCAGGAAATTCTCGAGCCTGTTGGAAAAATCGCCACCTGTTCCTTTCATCAGGTGATCCTGTGCTTCTATCAGAACAACTCTTGGTGCAAGTGCATCCGCCCTGTAATCAAGCTGG
>JAJZAR010000146.1 GCA_021799315.1 Thermoplasmata archaeon
GATCTAAAGGCAAGAAGAATAAATGGACAGTTCTGGAGGACAAAGGGAAGAATAGTCAGTGATGTATGGTGGAATGTGAAGAAAATCCTTCATCCAAAGCATGAGACTCTAAATTATGTTGCAAATGAACTGTTGGGAGAAGGGAAGGACGATGTGGATAGGCTAAATATAATGGAAGAGTACAGAAAGAGGCCGAAGGAAGTTATTGATTACTGCATCAAGGACGCTGACCTGACATTGCAGATAATGGAAAGGATGAGAGTTGTTGATAGAAATATGTTCATGGCCACAGTGACAAAATTGCCCCTCGAAGATACCACAAACGGCGGCACAAGCAACTATGTTGATTCACTTCTCATAAGACTGGCTGCCCAGAGAGATATTGCAGTTCCCATGACGGGAGGCATGAATTTGAAGAACCAATCTATAGAGGGCGGGCACGTGGAATCTATAGGTGCAGGCATCTATGATATGGTTATAGTGCTTGACTTCAAGAGCATGTATCCCTCCATTATTATGAAATATAACATCTGCTTCTCAACACTCAGTGACAGTGGCACAATAGTATCACCTACAGGCGTTAAATTTTTAGATCCCTCCGTGAAGAAAGGCGTCATTCCTGAGTTGCTCCAGACCCTTATGAACAGAAGAGATGAGGTAAAAAAGCAGATGAAGGTTGCAACCGGTGAAGAGAGAGAATATCTGGATGGTGTTCAGAGTGCCATCAAGATCTTGATGAATACGTTTTATGGCGTATTAGCTTCCGCTTTTTACAGATTCACAAATCCCGATCTGGGCAGTTCGGTTACTGCCCTTGCCAGAGAGACAATTATGGGATTGATAAAACAGCTCAAAAGTAAGAATCTCAAGGTTATTTACGGTGATACTGATAGTGTTTTCATAGCTTCAGGAAAGACAGATCTCCAGGACACCATTGCAATGGGGAAAGAGCTGAGCAAATCCATCTCATCAGAACTGGACATTCTCATAGAATTCGAAAAGATTATGGATCCTTTCTTTTCTCATGGGGCGAAAAAGAGGTATGTGGGAAAGATGGTATATCCTGAGGAGGAGAGCGGCAAAATGCTGGTGAGAGGCTATGAGGTGCGGAGAACTGACTCCTTTGATCTTCAGAGCGAAGTGCTGCAAACAGTATTCGATTTCCTCATGAAAAAGGATGTGAAAGGTGCGAGAGACTATGCAGAACAGATACTTCTCAGGATGATAAAAGGAGACGAAACTCTTGGTATTGAGAAACTTGTCATATCAAGGTCCGTTAAAAACGATTCATCCTATGCAAATGCAAACTCTATGGCAAATGTAAGGGCTGCAAGAAAATTGCAGGAGATGGGAGAGAGATTTGTGCCGGGGATGAAAGTCTCGTGGATAGTGACTAACAGTAATGTTACACCCCAGGATGTGGAACCATTCATTGACGGTGACAAGTTCGAAGGGAAACCTGACTGGGCATATTATGCGAAAAGAGTTGAAGAAACTGTGAACAGGGTTTTTGAGAGCCTTGATGAACCACTCAGAATTGCTGACAGGATAGGAAAACCCAAAAAAAGAAAGACGACGCCTGATAATAATATGACTCTTGATAGTTTTCTGGAGTGATACATGTGCAGGATTTTGTGGTGATAGGAGGTGGCCCTGCCGGATCATACTGTGCTTCAAAACTATCCCATAAAGGATACAGAACAATTCAACTGGAAGAACATGGTACCATAGGAAAACCTGTGGAATGTACTGGACTCGTTTCTAAAAGGGTTGAAAAAATGGTAAAAACAGCCTCCATTATAAACAGAGTTC
Organism: Thermoplasmata archaeon; assembly: GCA_021799315.1. Lineage (GTDB taxonomy): Archaea > Thermoplasmatota > Thermoplasmata > Thermoplasmatales > Thermoplasmataceae > Cuniculiplasma. Next base: position 1,813 of record JAJZAR010000146.1, read on the forward strand.
ATGGAGCCAATATATATTTTCCAGGCGGATCGCACATAAGCATTGGAAAAGAGGAGGAGACCATTGTACTGGAAAGGGATAGATTCGATCAGGATGTTTCAGCCTTGAGTGTTTCTTCGGGAACAGATCTGAAATTGAACGCTCGAGTTATAAATATTGAAAAAGAACCAGATGCTATGAAGATCACATTCAGAGAAAACGGTAACATCAGAGAGATCAGATGTCAAGGCGTTATTGGTGCAGATGGAGCCAATAGCATTACAAGAAAAATACTCTTTCCGGGGCAACGGTTCAGAAGGATCGTTTCTGCATACCAGATAGAGGGTCTCAAGCGTCTTGAAGATCAGGATAGGGTCAATGTGTATTTAGGCAGTGAATTCAGCACAGGATACTTCGCCTGGAATACACCTGCAGGAAATTTTTCTCGTTTAGGTACTGCGGGTTTTGGCCTTTCAAGGCAGAAATTCATGAGCCTGTACAGAAAATTTATGAACCCTGACAAGGTGACCATAACAGGAGGTCCTATCCCCATAAGCCATCTCAGGAAGCCCTATGACGAAAGGGTCCTACTCATAGGTGATGCCGCAGGCATAGTGAAACCCTTAAGTGGTGGAGGAATCTATACAGGCATGGTTTCAGGAGAGCGAGCTGCTGAAGCAATGAATATTGCGTATGAAAATGAAGATTTTTCAGAGAGGTCCCTTGCAAGATACAACAGATTGTGGAAGGAAACATTGGGAAAGGAACTCACAAGAGATTATTACATTCAGAAGTTATATGCCAGAATGACAGACTCTGCCTTTGATAAGATCGGGGAGGCTCTCTCGTCTCCAAAGATGAATGAGCTGATAAGCAGGATAGGTGATATTGACTATCCGTCAAGAGTTGTCCTTGCTTTGATGCTACGAAAGCCATCAATTTTAAAAAATATTTTATTCCCGGGGACGCAGACCCATGAATAATGAAGTGCGATATTCCTTCCTCATACTAATTTCAACACTTTCCTGGGGCATCACATTTCCTCTGATCAAAATATCCCTGGAGTTCATGTCTCCTGTTATTTTTCTTGCAATAAGATTTGCAATATCTTCTGTATTCATTTTACCCTTTGTGAAGGACAGAAATTTCAGAAAAGGATTGAGACAGGGTTTCACAGCAGGATTCTTTCTATTTTTAGGATACTATTTCCAGACAGTAGGATTATACTACACATCTCCCGCAATTTCTGGATTCATCACGGGCATATACATCGTTCTCGTCCCCATAATAATGTTCATCTTTTATAAGGCTACCATTTCCAAGCTGGATATCAGCGCCGTGCTTCTTGCATTCATAGGACTCATAGTCATCACCGTTGGTGAGGTGAGCAGCTTCTCCCTGCAGCTTGGCGATTTACTCACATTCATTTGTGCCGTTGGATACGCAATGCAGATCGTATACGTCGCAAGAAATAACACACTTGATATGGTTAAATTTACCTTTTACCAGATGCTATCCGTGGCCATATTTTCAACCATAGCAATACCCACTTTCCCTGTATATATCAATATAGATTCTCCCATACTTATCTTCACCATTGGATTCACAGCACTTTTTGCCGGTGTGCTTGCATATTTTATCACGAATAAGGCTCTGGTGTATGTTAAACCAGAAAGGGCCAGTGTCATTATGATATCAGAACCGATTTTTGCTGCAATCTTTTCCGTTATTCTCACTGGAGTGCCTCTTTCTGATTATACTATAGCTGGTGGGGCCCTGATGGTATTTGCAATGTTCATTTCAATTGTCCTCAATTCATCCAAAAGAAGAGAAATGAAAATAAATACCACTTGAATAGATGCATTACTCATTCTTTTCAATACAATTTAAGGGAAACTGCCATAGAATAAAGATGCAAAGCTGTCAGAGCTGGGCAATGGATGGATAAATTCACCATTTTAAGATGCACTCAATAGATAAATAAGCAGATATGTTTCTATTTTACATTTTAATAAAATGAAATTGGAATGTCGATGAACTAATGAATAATAAATCAACACAGATTACGACTTAAGAATTGGTTAAATATATCATATGGATGTCCAAGGACGTCTGAATCTCCCTATGCTTTTAATGTTAGAAATCTTGATAAGAAAATATGGATACTGAGTACCACAAGATTTATCAGGGCCTTCGGAAGAGGGTCAACATTCATATTTCTCCCCCTGGTATTCA
>JAJZAR010000147.1 GCA_021799315.1 Thermoplasmata archaeon
TTCCGATCTCATGCTACATAGGCTGCGTATTTTGTGAATTCTACAACGGTTTTATGATTCAACCATCCATTCTTTTCATAGCTTAGACCACTCTCCCTTGACAGTATCGGATCATGCAACTCTATAGGAAGTGGCCAGTGATAAGCATTTATAATGAGATACATGTTATTATCTTTTACGTTTTTGAATATTTTTCTGTAATGTTCCACAGCCTTAGCATTTACAACCTTATCCATAGAGTTTAGCGTTTCGTCTGTTACATTTATATTTTTTATATCTCTGTTCTCTTCTACCACGTCTACCTTGATATCATTCGTAGCCCTAGGAAAAAGTCTTGTCCATTCAATTCCAAGTCTGAAGGCATTTGCACCAAGGTCTCTTGCAACTTTGTTGTACGTTTCATAAAGATCCCAATATGCAACACCCTCTTCAGGCATATCTCCTGATACTATACCTGTTCTCACATTATTTTTATCATGAACCCATTTCCACCAGTCTGAATTTTCATCTGCATCACTCAGCCCCATTTCAGACTGAAAACCTGAAAGAGAAAAGCCTAATAAAAATCTTTTACTAAACATTGTTTTGTCATTAACATAGAAAATAAAACTATTTGTAAATACTACCAGCAATGATTTATTATTCCGATTATTCACTCATTTTAATTACCTATCAATGGATAGAAATTTTCAATCTTATGTTTCAAGCAGGTTAAAAACTCCTTCCTTAAAAAACAATTCATATGAAGATAGTTTCCACTCCAGCTTCATTTTTTTCATGTCAGGGTTTCCAAATTCTGATCCAAGCTCTATTCCCATCAGATATTTTTTTTCCATCGGCTGATCCATCTTATCCCTAGAATGAGCTAAAAAATTGGAAAGTGGTATCTCAATATTGCATTTTTCCTTTTGCCATTCCGGATCAATTATATAGCTTATAGTTAACCATCTTGCACCTTTACCTACCCATTGTGAGAATTTAACATAATCATCTCTTCCGTTTATTTTGCACTTTAAAACAACGTCCCCTGAATATATACCAATTGGCTTCTGTTCATTTCTGAAGAGCCATATCATTATCTCACAATCATGTTCTTCAGGATGATCATGTTTATTTATATCACGCCTAATCCAGAAATCATAGGACACATTAAATGGCAATTCATTAGGTTCATGAGATATTATTTCAAAAGCAGTTCCCAATTTTATATTAAGTTTTATAACCTCATCAAGATCGATTGGAAAATCAATAATTTTTTTTAAATCATCATTGAATCTGTCACCCATGAGATTGCATCCTAATGCTACCTCTGGATAAGCAAAAATTGTTCTCTGCTTCAATTCAATGTCATTTATATTAATAGACGAAAGAAGTTCTGAGCCCTTCTTTGAGAGGTTTATAACCCCTTTAATACCGGTTGCGTTCCATGCATTAGTTTGAATAATAGAATACTTCAGTTTTTCTGATTGATTAAGTTTGATTCCCTCCGCACTAATATTAACATTTCTGGATTTCATAATTTTAAAATGCGCTTATTACTATTAGGGCTTATCTTTTACTACTTTTGGTAATAGCTTTGTGACTCATATTTAGTATGAATTTACACTCAATTCTATCATCCTTATATCCTCAAGTTTTCCATTCTTTCCTCCAACCGTAAAATCCATCTCTGGAGTTGAAAGCACAAAGGATTGTTTAATGCCCTGTATTCTGACTGTGCTATTGATCTCACCTTTCATATCCACGTCCTTCCCCCTGAGTATCCCCTTCACTGTTCCTTTAATTCTCTTTTCCTTACCCAGTATATTGTCTATAGCTTCGCACGCCAACCAAGAGGTTGAAATTTTCAATTTCCTAAATTGGCTGAAATCCGTCTCATATTTAGATGGAATCCAATTCATGTAGTAAAAATAATAACCCATTATATCGACCAGTTCATCTTCCTGTATAAAAACTGAATAATCAGAGCTTTCTGTTATGGACTTTGCATTCAGGAAGGACAATTTTCTATCTACTATCACAATCTCAGCTGGAGTAACATCCCTTGTTCTCACAACACCAATTTCCGACATAAGCTTTATTACACTGCTTCCTACGTTATTTCCAAGAACAGAGCATATTGTAACACCATTATTATATGCCTTTCTCATTACAGGAAGAAGATATCTTATTCGTGTTTCGGGAAGGGAAAGGATAATCTCAGTTTTTGCTTCGTCTATGGATTCTTCAAGTTTCGTCTCAATTCTGGAGTCATTCTCTATAAACCATACATTTGGGGATTTAGATGGTATATTTTTCCTGTTTATTTTGATAAACGTGTCTAGCTGGTTCACATACTTCTCCATATTTGTGAGTTCTTGTTTGAATGCATCCACAGGCATTACTGCCTCATATGTCTTTTTAAGGCTTGAATTAATTAATATTAGACCTCTTTTTTGAAGCTTTCCAAGTATATCATACATTCTGGGTTGCGGAATGCCCGTTTCTTTAATTATTTCCGTTGCTTTCATTGGTCCATTCATTAAAAGGCATGAATACGCTTTTATCTCATAATTTGAAAGATGAAATTTTTCAAGGTCGTTAAAAAGGTCATAATCCATTATGTTTATTACATAAGTAATTAGTATTTATAAATTGTTTTCGTATTATTTTTATGAGCTTTTCCAAAAACTATCCATTCTTTATTGATTCAGTTGATTATCAGCTGATTTGTGATCTGATTGTGACAAATTCACCATTACTATGGTCATTAAATAAGTATTTTCACCATTATTTTTCTTAAATTTCCATAGCTTACGCTACCCCGTCAAGGAATCTTGCCCTTAAGAGATTATAACACATGGCGGTGAAATAGGTCTTCACTCTAACTCTTTTCCCTGTTGTTACCATAACATGATCAAAGTGGAACATCCTCTTGAAGAATGCATAGGGATGCTCCACCTTGGATCTGATCCTTGCAATTCTTAGATTCCTTCTTACGCTCTTCACAGGAAGTGGATATCCTCTAACTGCACGATCCATTGTTCCATTTATTCCTTTGCATTCAGATCCGAAATATCCCTTATCCCTGTAGCATATTATTCCAGGAATGCTGAGATCTATCTGTGAATCATGAATATTGGCAGGTGTTACTGCTAATTTTTCAATTATTTTCAATTCATTCACAAGTGTATGTGCCTTATACCCAAAATGCTTTTCATGATTCTTTGTTGCCGATTTACCATCTTTTGATCTTCTTGTTTTTGCATCATCTCCCCTTGGCTTCCCATATTTACCACGATCTGATTCAATGAATGATGCATCCTGCATGGTACCAGGTTTTATTCTTATGTGCCTTGCCAATATTTGATCTCTTATTTCATTGAATACTGAACGATCCTTTCCCGTCTTTGATAATCGTTCACGGAAATACCATATGGTATTGCGATCTGGAAGTTTATCAGGATATCCAAGGAAATTGAGGAATGATATTCGATCCCTGATCTCCCTTTCTATCTGAGGATCAGATAGATTATACCACTGCTGAAGTAGTAAAATCTTTATCATGAGAACGGGATCATAATTTGGTCTTCCACCCATATCTGTATCGTTGATAAAAAGATCAGCAAGTATTGGCCTTATTTTTTCAAAATCAATAAGATCTGATATTCCAGTGAGGGGGTCACCAAGCTCTTCTATTTCCCTGTACAGTTCGGATAATCCAGCATGGTAAAGGTTCATGGATATTGATCACAAGGTCATGAAAAAGGTTTTCGGCGGGAGTTTTTGGAAATCCTCAAACTTAAACTAAAGATATTCCCTAAAAGTGTTTTCTATATATTCTGCTGATTTTCCCTTCATCTTTTCCAGAATAGAAGAATCTCTCTTCAGTTTATCAATCTCGCTTTCTCTTTCCTGAACATG
>JAJZAR010000148.1 GCA_021799315.1 Thermoplasmata archaeon
CCTGGCAAAGGTTCTAGCTATAATGACTCTGACACCGCTGCCTTTCAAGGCCATGGGTGCCTGTTCTCTGCTGGAACCGCAACCAAAATTTGTACCGGCAACAATGAAGTCTCCCTCCTTAACTTTCTTTCCGAAGCTTTCATCAGCCCCTTCCATTGCATGTTTTCCTAGTTCTGTTAGCTCAAAAGACGCAATTTTCCATTTTGAGGGCAAAATGGTATCAGTACTGATATCATCTCCGAAGCACCAGACCTTTCCCTTGAGCCTGTCCATCATCTTCCACCTTCATTCTTATCAGAATATAACTTACCTGCTATGGCCGAGTATGCTGCTGTTTCCGGGGAAGCAAGATATATCTCTGATTTAACAGATCCAAGTCGGCCAGGGAAGTTTCTTGGTCCTGCAAATACAGCCACCTCTCCCTCCCCTATAAGACCCTTGGAAAAACCTGCGCATGCACCACAGCCAGGGGAAGTAACCATTGCGCCGCTTTCAGAGATGGTGCTCAGGAAACCCTTAGCAAGGGCCTTATTGTAGACCTCCCGGGAATTAGGGGTCACAATAAGCCTGACACCTTGCTTAACCTTTTTACCTTTCAATACGGTGGCTACTTTCTCAAGATCCTCTAGCCTCCCGTTAGTGCAGGTTCCGATTATGACAACATCTATGTCCAGGCCAGAGGGAATTTCAGACAGAGGCTTTGCATTTCCAGGTGTGCCAGGCATGGATACCATTGGGCTGACATCTTCCAGTGTAACATCTATTTCTTTGTAGACTTCGGCCTCCTTGCCAAATGGGATAACCTGCATTGGAGATCTTCCCCTCGACCTGATATAGTCAAGTGTCAAGCCATCGGGCTCAATAACAGAATTTTTGGCACCCATTTCAACACCAAGATTTGTGAGAGTCGTTCTTGCGTCCATTGAGAGATTACTAATTCCTGTACCGGTCCATTCTACAGAACAGTAATTTGCACCATCAGTCCCAATTCTTCCCAAAATATCTAATGCTATATCCTTGGCAGAAACTCCAGGTTTCAAGTTTCCCTGCAGGTTTATTCTGATTGTTTTTGGAACACGCAACCATGTCGTTCCGGAGAGGAATATTGAAGCAACATCACTGCTCCCCATCCCGGTGGCAAAGGCACCAACTGAACCCATTGTAGTAGTATGAGAATCAGCTCCAACTATGATCATACCGGGGACAGCAAAATTCTCCATGATATATTGATGACAGTTGGATCCCTCCTGTATGTGGATATTTTGCTCCTTTGCGAATTCACGCATTATCCTATGCAGGTTAGCCGACCTTTCACTGCTTGCGGGGAAATCATGGTCTATATTTAGCAGTACCTTTTCCGGATCAAAAACCCTTTTACCGTCAAGGCTTCTGAATATTTCTATAAGCAGGGGTCCCTGAACATCATGGGCAAAGGTAAAGTCCACCTTTGAAATCACAAAGTCTCCTGCATATCTAACACAGTGTTTATCATATTTATTCAATTCATCCCTAATTGTAAGAATTTTTTCAGAAAAAGTTAATGAATCATCTTTTAAAATTGATGCAGATATGTCACGGTTATTGATTATTAACGCCATATTTCATCACAGAAGGCATTATGAATTACGTTTATTAATATATTCCTATTACTGTTTTTAATAGATAACTTATAATATTCCAAAGTTCATTGAATCAGCTAGATTTTTGGGGCGGTCTAAAGTTATGTATAAGGATGTTAAGGACGGAAGTATTCCTTTAGTATCAGAATATATCAGAAATAGGTGTGATAAATATGCGGGTCTCAGATGCTAAACTTAGGGTCTATGATTTACCGTTGAATGCAACATACAAAAATTCTCTTGCTGCGAAAATTCGGCAGAAATCAGTTGTACTTATGCTTTCAACAGAAGACGGACAGGTTGGGATCAGCTCCATTGAACCGGATACTCCTAATTATTCAGAGGAAACATGGTATGAAATACAGGAGATCGTGAACAGGGAGTTCTTCCCACTCTTAATGTCCGGTGATACACTGGAAATCCCATCATTCTGCGAAAAAATGAATGAAAGGGTATATGGGCACCTTATGTCAAAGTCCCTTGTAGAAACTGCCCTTTACGATTTAAAGGCCAAGTCACAAAATGTATCAGTAAGCAGAGTCCTGGGGCAGACCATTGATCGCCCAATACCATTGATTGGCTGGGTAGGAATTGGCAGTAAAGACAAAAGGCTACAGGAAACACGTTCATGGCTTGATGCTGGCTATAAATGCATTAAATATAAAATCTCAAGGGACATGGATGATTTCCCTGACCTGCTATCCGAGGCAAGAAAACAATTTGGTTACGGGTTCAGGATCAGGATCGATGCAAACCAGGGACTCACTGAGAATCTTGCGAACAACCTTATCGGGCGAATTGAAAAATTCGAAATTTCGCTACTCGAACAGCCCATAGAAAGGGAGGATATCCAAGGAATGGCTTCAATCACAAAAAAATCTGGAATACCCATAATGGCGGATGAAAGTGCGTTCTCTTTAAATGCAGTTAAGAATCTGATCCGTGAAGGAGCCTGCAATATAGTAAAAATTAAGGTAATGAGATCGGGAGGGATTACCGAAGCTGGGAAAATCGCATCCTTGGCTGAATCCAACGGCATACGATGCGTCATTGGAAATGGGTTCTCCACGTCCTTGGGAACTTCCATTGAAGCAAATTTCTACCTAGGGACACCAAGCACTTGGAAATACCCGGATATGCAGTATGCTGAATTCGTGGGTCCGTTGAAGCTGAAGGAGGACATTGTGAGAGACCGGATTCAAATTCAAAATGGAAATCTAATCCCCAGATCCGGCCCTGGGTTTGGGTTTAGTCATAAGGAATTAAGAGATGTGGCTGAATTCATTTAAGGGGTTCTCCAAGGTTTTTTCTAAGATAATTAACACAGAACTCAAAAAAGTCCACTATATCATGGGGGGCATCCTTTCTGATCATTGCAAAAATTGGTCTTTTGGATACTTTCTCCTTTATCTTAAGCATTTTTATAAGTCCTATTTTTTCTGCTGTTGCCGCTTGCAATTTGCTTACTATACTTATACCAAGACCTCTGTATACTGCCATGATAACCGATGAGGCATCGTCAAAAACAGCCACAGTTTGGACATCATTAGGATTCACTCCTATAAGCTTGAAAACTTGGGTGACCGTTCTCTGTACACCGCTGTTTGGTTTTCGACCTACATATGGATACTTTTTTACCGTCTTAATGGATACCATTTTTTGATTTGAAAGAGGGTGCTGAAGCGGAACAATCAAAACAAGTTCGTCATAACCAACTCTTTCCACTTTCAGCTTCCCTGACATGGGTCTCTCCTTAGCTACCCATCCCGCAAGCGCCAGGTCAGATTCATTATTTTCCAGTCTTTCAATGTTAGTAATTGCGTTTCCTATTACTGTTTGATACTGAACATCTGGACATAGTTTACGATGTTCTTCAAGCATGGACTGAAAAGAATAAAGGAATATAGCTTCGCTCACCGTTATACGAATGATATTTTCCTTAGAAACAGTCTTCATAGTGTTGATGACTTTTCGAAGGCTGTAGAACAGTTCTTTGACGGGGGCAAGGAGTCTCTGCCCATCAGAGGTAATAATAACGTTACCCCCATCCCGCTTGAAAAGAACCCTGTTGAAGCTATTTTCCAAACTTTTGATCTTCACACTTACGGAGGGTTGTGACATTTTAAGTTTATTCGCAGCTTTGCTAAATGAGAGTGTCTCTGCAACAGCAAGAAAAGCCTCCAGTTCTTTAATGTTAATATTATTGTATGCATCCTCAGCTTTCAATCTATGAACAACCTTCGGTCATTGAATAATTAGATTTTTATTTAACCTAGATCGGA
>JAJZAR010000013.1 GCA_021799315.1 Thermoplasmata archaeon
GGTACGGCGGCAGCCTGCTAAGCTGTTTCTCAATGAGAGCGAGGGTTCGAATCCCTCTCCCCGCGCTATATTCGCTTCGGATATGGCATGCCCGCGCACCCTATTCACCTCCCTTGTTTTTGTTTCTACAGGAACGGCTGACTGTGTTCCTGTGATATTCTCCTCTTTTACGTTTTTCGGAAAATTGCCATTTTTTTCATCGGAGAACCTATGGCCATGTAATTTTGAATCATCTCCTACGCCGATATTAGCCACATCCTGAAGTGGATGCGAATCCACTCCGGACAATCCCGCAGACCTGTCATTATGCCCGATTCTCATGCCTTCCTCAACAAACCTGCGAAAAAATGGCCTCAGAAGCTCCCCGTTCTTCCTTGCCTCCAGTTCATCTATGAGCAGCACGTAGGGCATCGTACTCTTTGGATCCGCATGCCCAAGGTGGAACTGTACCCTCCTGAAGTCCGCACCGCTCCTGAAGAGTTCGGTTGCCGCAAAGCGCCTGAGGCTGTGTGAGTTGACATTGCTGCACCCGGCATCCCTGGCTCTCTCCCTGATGAGGTTTCTCAGGCTGTCCTTTGTGTACCTCATGGTCACGGTATGCCCCTTCCCCATCCTGTGGTACCACACAAAGAGCCCTTTGTCGGTTCTGTCCGTTGGTGCCAGGCGGTAGTGGTCCCTGTAGTCCCTCAAGTATTCAAGCACCTCGGGGGATACACCCACAATCCTGTTCTTCTCCCTTTTCTCCGCCCTTATGTAGATGCCGTCGTCCCTGAGGTCGTCAATGTTTATGCGTGCTATCTCCCCAATCCTTGCGCCGGTTGACGCCGCAGTCAGGAATATTGCCCTGAGGAGATGGGCATATTCCCTGCTGGGCACCGTTGATATGTGACGGAATATCTTCTCAAGATCCTCCTTTGTTGCAACGTACTGCTGTTCCGTCAGTTCCTTTCTGAGCTTTGGGGTCCATATCTCAATGCCTATCATGCGGTTGTAGTGTATCAGTGCCGCAAGGTGGTTTTCAATGGTCTTGTTTATGTTTCCCTTTCTCCTGGCGTACCTCACATATTTTTCAATGTCTTCTTTGGACGGCTTCTCAACCGGCATGAACTGGGAAAGGTATCTGAGGGAGTTGACTGCCCTTTTGCTGCTCTCCTCGGAGTATATGTCATTGACCTCAAGGTAGTCCAGGAAGCGTTCCTTCATCTCATCGGTGAATCCGGTATGTTCAGGTTCGTTCATTTCCGCCCTCCTTTCGATCCAGATATGAAGTCCTGGAATTCACGGTCCATATCGGATTTTTGCCATATGACGTTCTGCAGGAGCGATGACGCCTCTTTCCATGTCATGTCCGATATGGTTATTGTGCCGTTGCCAACCATGACCTTTTCCCCGAGCAGAGGCTCCTTCCTGGAGTAGAATTGAATGAACGGATCGCCATACTTGGCCATCTTTGACTTGAGTCCGTCCATTATCCTTCCCCTCTGGTTTTCAGACATGGGTTTCCTTTCGGCCTGTGACTGTGCAGATTCGTTCGCATTTCCTTGTTTTTCCGAATAACCATGGTCCGTGTATGCGGCATCGACGGCGGTGTCTTCAATGTCCTGGGTGAAAATGCGCGAGGCACCGGTTGCCCTGAGAACCATATCTATGTATGCGCGTTTTGCCGCCATCTTAAGTATTGTGTTCTGGACACCCGCAAGCACATTGGCATTGGTGACCTTTTCCCCCCTCTTCTGAAGTTTGTGAAGCAGTGTGTCCATGGATTTTGCATATTTCGGCTCAAGGGATGATGCAAGTCCCGTCCCATCCGTGATTCTCTCCCCCCTGCCGTTGTATCCGGTCACAACAATTCTGTACTGGACGTATGGATTCTCTCCGTCCAGTTGCTCAACCGTTTCCGTCCTGGCTATCTCATCACGGATGTTGAACACCTTGGAGAGCAGCTCCGCCCCGGGTTTCAGGCATGACGGTTTGTTGGATCCGGGGAGGGTCGCGTAATCCACATCCTTCACCATGATCGATTTGTAAAGGTTGGTCAGCACCTCTCCAACCCTGGAGAACATCTGCCAGGATGCAGGGAGATCGAAGGGCATGTTCATGATCTCCTGTTCGGTGGATGTTTCCTGAATCATGCCAATTCCTCCAGAAGATCTTCACGATCTATCTTCCTCAGGATCTCATCCCTGTGCTTTCTTATGGCCACGCTTGCGCATTTGAAACACCCCGGTTCACGGATCCTTACCAGCTTATACTCAATATACCCAAGTGCAGCAGCCCTTTCAAGTTCATCTGGATGCATGGTGTTGAAGTGATATTTGGCGTCACCGGCATTCCCATATAGCCATCCGCAAACTTTGCACTTGTGTAAATAACGATCTCTCACCGATGTTTCCTTGACCCTCTGGAAAAACACTGAAACCGTGTATCTGTATCTCTTTTCAAATTCCATCAGTTAACCTCCATGTCATCGCCATTGTCGATCAAAACACCTGGAATGAAATCCAAAATGTAAGAAGGGAAATCATCAAGTGTATCACCTATAGGGATGCCAGCAATGGAACCGGAAGGAAAGAGTTCCACTGCCCTCTTTCCCTGGTATCTCAGTACGGCCTCGTCGGTGAATATCTCCCTGGACAGTTGTATGGTCCTGGTTTCCTGGTCAATTGACACCTTGAGTGTTCTCATCTCAGTTCTCATTGTCATTTTCCTCCGCTGAAATTGGTAAAACCATGAAAAACGGCCCAATCTGCAATTCCATGGTATCCATCTGTCTGTTCTCTCCATGGCAATTCCTATTATTTTTTGCACTCATTCCATTTTCCTCCATTTGCTCTGTTATCGTCTCTCTCCAGTAATTCCTGCGCTCCGAGTATCCGGATGAAATCACGCCTGTGTGACCAGAGGCTCATTTCGACCTTGTGAGTTGGGTTCTCGTAGTATACAAGGTCCTGATGTGAATCCAACAGGTGCCGGGGCATCATCTCCGGCCATTTTGTGCGGTATATGCACCCTTTAACCGTGCAGAGATACCTTTGCGTTTCCTGGTCCCAGGTGAAGTATTTCAATGCCCGGAACTGTTTCATCGGCATTGTTCGAAAACCTCCTTTTTCATTTTCTCAAAAGTTTCTTTGTGGAATATTTTATAAAGTTCAACGAATACATTACCAAGGTGAAATTTTCTGAAAAACTGGTATATCGTTGTTTTCCTTGTGGTCGTTGCCCTAATCCTGCTGGATATAGCTCTGCTTGGAACTATTCCATACCCCACGTTCGTTGTAATGCAATATAATGTCTCCTTGTTTGGCAGAATCATTGCAGGCCTGATATTTATAGGGATTTTGGTTGCAGTCATAGTTTCCCTCCGTGAGGACTATTTTGATGACTGAAACTTTTCCTTACGATGTACGAAACAATCAAGCCGAAGAAGAATCCCCCGAGAAATTCCAGCAATGTTGAAGGATAAAGTATGTTCCAGAAGATACATACTGCCAACAAAGCAACGAAGACATATTGAAGAGTGGAGTCATCCATTGATTCCGGTTTCCTCATAACTTCACCTCCATACGTTTTTTTGAGGGTAAAAGATTAAATGCCCCGTCCTTATTTTTAAATCCATGGCGAGAAGAAAAACAAGTGAAGTGAAGGACCCCAAAAGAGTAAAGGCAGGTAAAAAGGCGTGGCTTACAAGGCTTAGAAGGAAGAGGGATAGAGAAATAGCTGAAGTGGGTGAATCCTTTATCCCGGGATATGGTCCAGCTTCCCATGCTGAAAAAGCCCTTAAAACTCAAAGAAAGATCAACAAGGCTAAGAGAAAGAAAACTACAAGAAGGAAATAGTTTTTTATTCATACCCAACCACCTCCGTTGAGCTTACAATTCTTTCTATTTCATCCTGTTCAAGTACCAGTTTTGCCTGGGCTATTATCTCCCTGAAAAGGGAATCAATAAGCGCCTTCCTCTTGCCAGTGATAACTAGGTGGATTTCTGTTTTCCTTAACTGAATCCTGTAGTGCGTGGAATCTTCAACTAAGTTTAGCATTCTGGCTCTGTCAAGTTTCTCCTTCATTTTCTTCAGGGTGTTCTTCGCTGCGGCCTCATTCAGGCACTCTTCTGTCCAGGAAAGCCTGAATATATCTCCGCTTTCCTTCCTGAAGGTGAAGCTGAAGTTGTCCGGAATATCGACAAGATAGGATTCCATGGATGTAAGAATAACCCTGGTCAAACTGTCACTCCCGAAACTTCCCGAGCATGACTTCCACAACTCATTGAAACACCTCCTTCACTATCTTCCAGGATGCTTTCTCATACTTGTGGCCATAATGATCCACAAGCCGGGCCTGTACCTTTATCCATCTTTCCAGGAACTCGGAATCCGGTCTGATTTTCTTCTCCAGTAGGAGAGCCTTCAGGGTCAGATCAGCATCAGTCAGCTTGTGGTACAGTTCCATTCTTTTGCTTTCCTTCCTGGCATTCCAAAAATTTAATGCCTTCGAAGGAAATATCTGTGTGAGCCTAGACAACTCACTCATTTTTTTATGTTCCATTCTAAAGAACCTCCGGTGTTATTTTGATGGAATTTCCATTAGTTTCCAAAAAAATTCTTGCTCCACTTTTCCATTTTAATTCGTCCACTAAGTCCTTCGGGATTCTTATGTAAAGTCCCGATCCTTTAGAATCCGGCTGAATCTTCGTGAACGCTTTCATTTTAGATCCACCACCCAATGTTTTCATATGAAAGTATATGAAACGGTAATTTATTAATCTTACGATTTCGTATGAATATGAATGTATTTATATAATTACGCTCCCTTTCAATTACAGATTGGAAAATATGACTGTGAAAAAAGCTACAGGTAGCTTTCATGTTGGGACACGTGGAGAGGGTGTTATTTACGTCTCTAAACGAATTGTAGGTGATCTTCACTTTAAGTCTGGCGATCAACTTACAATAACTCTCAATGAAGATGGTTCTCTTCTGATTCAGAAGCTCTGATTTGTTATAATGTCTCCCAGCCATATGGATGAAAGCCGAACTACTGATCCAATGCGCTTTTGTTACTGTTGAAAAGCTCCCATCCACATCCGTTGGAGATTGACCTGGACACAAACGAATGGAACCAGGTCTCGTGGGGATTGGTATTCTATGCACATACATTGACCACATTTTATGGCCCCCCTTTCAATATTTCCTTGATTTCAACTATTAGAGTGTCTCCTTCTGTGATGTTCAGTTTCTGACGAACGCTATGAGGGATTTGCCCTCTACCTGCTGTACCTATTTTTACGGTAGTTATTGCCATGGTTATTCACACTTGGTAAATATACCAAACGTATGGTTGTAAATAAACATGTCGCTTGGTACAATTACCAACAACCTCTATAAATGATATAATATACAATTGGTACTTTTACTAACAGTACATGGATTCAATTGACCTGAAACATTCAAAGTCCGTTCTTATAGCATTAAGTGGTGTTGAGAAGGCTAAAAAATCAGATTTATTCAAGATAATTAAGAGTCATCAGGTTCTTGATAATCTGCTTGAGTCTTTACAAAAAGATGGCTATTTGACTATTCTGGAATCGACAGTAGGCCCAAAGAAGTATTTCATATCTCTGACCTATAAAGGCAGAATTGTCGCTGGAAATCTCATGCATCTTGAGGAAGCTAGGATAACTGTACCCGAGGGTCTTTTAATAGAGATTGATAAGATCATAAAAAGGGACAAATCACACTCATCAGTTGACGAGTACGTAAATGAAGCCGTGAGAAAAGCCATTGAGAAGTGGAAAAAAGATCATGCGGTGGGGTAACGTGAATGGACGAGTTTACTTCTGAAAATATTTTAAGCGCAGATAAGTTTAGTGCTCACGATTATACTAATAAAAGGACCGGAAATGTGTTTAGAGTATATTGGGAAATACCTCTTAATGGCTATAAAGGTAAACTGAGGCTTGAAGTTAACTATGTAGAGGGTATTGAGATCAGAGTATCTTTTGAGGAAGTTTATGATAAGGCCTGTCTTAGAAGATTAGAGATCCCTCTCAATGAAAACGTAGTATACAATCACAGGAATCCCCCTTCTTGTGGTAATGCTGAGAAATTCAATGGAATTCACAAACACAAATATCTTGATAGGATAAAAGATGGCTGCGCTTATGTGCCTGATGATATCGACACCAAGTCCATAGAAAGTATTGTTAGGACATTTGCTAAAGAATGCAACATACACTTGACAAGTAACCTTCCTAGTGAAATTTATCAAAAAACCCTTTTTTAAGAAGGGAATATTTCTAAAAGAGTATCTTTCTCAGACCAGGGGACTACTCTTACTTTTTTCAACAGACTAAATACATCCTCATTGAAAACAGGTTCCCCTTCTGATGCCATAATAGAATCGTCTACTATGGCTACTGGATAAACCTTACTACGGGATTTTTCATTTATTAAACTAACTTCTTGAACGAATTTTTCCGAATAAGTGACAGCTTCATTAACTTGAGGATAACTCAACGCTCTGCAAACAACCTGCTGGTCATCTTTTTCAGTTAAGAAGTCTATTCTTGCCTTAAGTCTTCTTCCAAGATAAAAAAGAGGGTCTTCAGTAAATCTTTTTTTATTTTCTGTTAGATAAGCAGAGACATCTTTTTTGAAAGAGGGTGGTCTGTAAGTCTTTCCAACTATAACAGCTGCTGTTAACCTTTGAATAGCATGTATCATCCAATAGACTAGTTCTCCAACTTTATCTGCGTAATTTGTTGTAATGTAAACTTCGCCATATTTCTCTACTTCGACTCCGCAGCTTCCAGCTATGCTATGTATAAGGTATTCTTTGTTCTTGG
Source organism: Thermoplasmata archaeon (assembly GCA_021799315.1). Classification (GTDB taxonomy): domain Archaea; phylum Thermoplasmatota; class Thermoplasmata; order Thermoplasmatales; family Thermoplasmataceae; genus Cuniculiplasma. The sequence continues at coordinate 6,843 of JAJZAR010000013.1, forward strand.
TTGAAAATGGGTCGAGGCCAGAAGAAAGGAGACTGAGGATAGTCCTATTGTTATCACTAACCCTTATTTGGTCATCTTTAAATTCTATCTTAATTACTATTTCATCGTTCGAAAAGTCTAGAAAATTAGACTTATAATAAATAGTAGAACCATCCGAGTGCACTTCAAAAGGACAGATTTCCTTTTGTATTTTGTCTAATACTTTCTGTGTGTCAGGGTAATAAGGGGGGGTAGTCGAATTATTGTAATTAATGTTTTCCATATAGGTATTTAATCTCCTCGTATTAGATAAACGTATTCTAAAAATTTTCAAAGTAAGTTTACCTTACAAATCTCCCATGGTCTCTTCCAATTTTTCCATTGCTTTGTCCTCGATCTCAGATGCAATTTTCACTGCCTCATCCAGGGATTTAGCCCTCTTTATTTTCCTCGCAAGCCTAAGGCTTGTTTTTATGTATCCGTTCATGAATTCCAGATCAAATTTATTCATAACAGTATCGACTCTTCCGTTTTTTTGAACAACTCCCTTATGTTGCTTATGAAATCTTCATAATCACTGCTCTGTCTAGCTGCATCCTCAATCAGTTCCCTGTCATGATCGGCACGGTCATTCCAACCTGCCCTGTATCCGTCTTTTCTCAGAGCCTTTTCACGCTCTGTCATTATATCCAATGTTTTCTGTTCTCTCATCAAATTTGTGAAATTAGTATGCCGCATATGTTTTGCGTATGCCCTGAAAAATGAGAAAAAAGAGAGTTTAAGGAAACTTAGGTATACCCGTATACTATTGCTCCTAGACACATTGTTTCATGCTTTCACGCATCATACCTTGGCAATAGTGTAATCCTTGTTCCCCTTCGGTCTTGCAAGGGCCCAGTAGAAGAAAGTACCGGATTCGAATATTGTTACAGGTATCTGCATTATGCTCAATTTTGTGCAAGTTCCGAAAGGAATCCTTAACCGTAAACAACTTTCAGGACGATATGATAAACTGAAAAGTTGATGAGAAGAGCTACTATTGAGTACCTGTTATTATCCAAGAAAATAAAATAAGGACAGGTAGTATTGAAGTTTTTTGATGCCAAGATGATAGAAACCGCTTATTCAAAAAATTAATGAAGTTCAGGAAAAACTTTATTGAGATAAATTACAGAATTTCTGTACCTTTCCTTGCCATAAGTTGAAAAAGGTTTAAAAGGTCATCTAGGGTATCAACCATAGTATAACCCTGGCTTAGATGTTTGCCTATAGAACTATAGACTTCTTCGTCTGTTAAAAACTGGCCATCGTTCCAAGCCCATATTGATTCAGGAATAAACTTGATAAAGTGTTCATATTCTTCTCCGAATCGGGCTTTCTGTAGCTTTGCGCTATTTCTGATTCCCTCTTCCACTATTGCACAACCTACTACCGTGTTACTTTTGTGAAAGAATACCAATGAGCCTGCCTCAAGCTCACCAAGCCCCTGAGGACCCCTCATAAGATAACCACCTCTTCTGTATATTTTTAATTCGTTTCCAAGCCAATCCCTTAACATATTTGGATTACTGAATTCTTTTTCCATATGGGGGAAGAATACTGCCTTTAGAACCATGTTAACCTTAATACCGGGTATTATTTAAGTAATTTCGAAGTTAAAGGCCTATGTATCATTCTATTGGTAAGAGCCACTGCTACTATTCAATTTCCCCTAAACCATATGACAGCAAGCTGCATTATCAGATTAGCGCTAATTTTGGCCTCAGATATTGATGAAGAAATATTCTTGAAGTGAGCCCCGGGAATTCTAAGCTTATTAATGCCTTGGGCCTTATTTAGAGCACCGGAAGGAAATAAGCCTTTAACTTTCTCTAAGTTTAAAAGCCCACCAAATGTCTTATCCTCAAAATCTTCATCCCATATTCCTTCTTTTTGAGCTTTCAGGATTATCATTCCCTCGAGGATGTATGTTGAAAGTGCTAATGCCGAATGACTCATTCCTTTCATTATAGAAACAGATAACTCCTTCATTGCTGCGAGTATTTCTTTGCCACCATCCTCTTGTGTAAGAAATTTTTCAATGTCTGAAGGTATAGAAAACTCCATCTCTTCATCGAGAAACATTTGTCTCAAAACTATGGTCTTTTCCCCCTTTTCAAAAATTCTGTCACTGAAGGCCCCTCTCCATTCCACTCCACTTGTATCGACATACCTTACACTGAAATCGTACTTGTCTCCATTCCAGCCAGTGTCTAAATTATCCCAGCAATAAACCCCATCTTTAGTTATGCCATTCCAGTACCTGGCGGAATCACCCCAAGAATCCCTGTTATATGCAACTATCTGTGCTCCTTCGGTTAACTCGCCTTCGGGTAGGATTACCTTAATACAATAACTTGCTGTTCCCATTTCTCTCCAAAGACTGAACCAATAGTTATTTATTAACTAACTGGGTCAATGAATTTATTGAAAGTTTACTGAATCTGCTGTAAAAGATAAAATACCTCGTTAAATTCTAATCCTCGTCCAATATTTCTGACATAGCTCCCTTAATTTTGCTCTCGCAATAGTTATTGAATCCATTCTCATCATAAACAGCAATCGTGTTGTTGTCTCCTTTCATAAGCATTGATGTTATCCCAAGCTTAAACAGTTCCCGTATTCTGTCTTCTATATCCTGAATGCCGAGGCCGACAGACTCGAAGTAATCAAAGAGTGTTGTGGGGACATATCTATTATGCGCCCTGATGATAACCCAGGCAGCATAGTTTTTTAATTTTTTCTCCAGCGATGATCGAGGCCAGTCAGCGAGATCGATTTGCCGAAGCAATCCGCGGAATGGGACTGTGTATATCGTTCCAAAAAATTCTCCTCTTGAAGTGAAATCAGGGGATTCATTTCCAAGACCTTCAGCGGTCAATGCAGAAAAAACCTGCTTCGACTTGTCTTTGAATAAAGCTGATCCAGCAGTTATTTCTGATGCATATATGATCTCAGAATCAATGTTGAACTCCTCAATGAGTCCTCTAAGGATACCACTGTTTTGCGTAGAAACAGTCAGATAAGGATCCAATCCATTCAATTGAGATGAATCAGTGAACCTCCCGGAATATCCTAAAAGAGAAATTATAGTGGTGCTCTTTCCAAACTTTTCAATGATACGTAGTAGTTTCTCTCCGCGATTTTGTATTCTTTCATCCACAATCGTTTTGGCCAGATCTTCTGCTCCCTGGCTTAGGGAATAAATTGACTGCTTACCGGACTCGTAACTTTTCCCAACCCTAGCCTCAAATATAAGATGTCTGGCGCTTAGATACAAAAGCTCCTTGGGGAGGTCAATCGATCTGTTAAACTTTGTCCCTAAAGGACCAAGTGAATAGTTTCCAACATGAACTCCACCCAAGCTACATCTGAAAATTATCTCTTTTGCGCTCTCTACGTCAAGTTCCTGGTCTTTTATCTCTTCAGAAAAATTATCAAGGAGTAGAGTTTTGGGAAATATTGTCCCATCGCTTTTATATTTGGAATTATTAAACCACTGCATCTTATTCAGGTTAGTATATTCTCGAATTTTTTTCTCAAAAGTAACGTCGTTGTCAGGTAGAGGTATTACATCCACAATTTTCCCCTTAATGTCTATGGATTTTCCAAGCGAAAGCGTATCAGGATGATCTGTCACTATTAATCTCAATTGGAAGCTTGAAGTTCTGGCAAGTTTGGAAGCATCGTGCTGAAAATCACTGGACAGTTCTACTTCGATTCCAATGTCTGGCTCATTTCTGTTTTTAGAATAACCTACTACATCTATTCTCTCATTGGTCCCCAGAGTAAACTCAGTGTCGGGAACAACATAGTAATAATTCAGTATATCGACGCATTGCTGTTTGATTTGCTCGTGCCTTTCCATACTACTGTAAAGATACAAATGGTAAAAGATTTACGCGGGAAACAGCGAAAGCTTTAATCCAAATTAAAAATGAAGTTTCCGTCATCAAGAAGTGCTATATCCTCCATAATCCGTTCGGAACAGAAACGTGAAATCCTACGGTTGTCGCGAGAGACGCCACTAAATATTGGCAGTTTTGAACACATGCTCAGAGTCTGGCCATCAGACAAAAATTTAAGTATTTGAAACACGATTGTTGCGGAGGGCTCAAACCCATGAGAAGAAATACATTCGTCAGCACCAAGGTTTGGAGAAGAAATCCGAAAAAAATAAATTATTACGATAGGATTTATATGGACCCAAAAGTAAGAAAATTGAATGGCATAATAGATGGTCAAATATGTGAATTAAGGTTTACCTTTAGCAATAGTAACTCTATTCAGGATAGACTGCGCATTACAAGTGGGGGCGAAATTGTGATAAGGAAAAATCCTGCACTTATGATTGAAATCGAAAACGCGGACAAGACAAATACCTCTGTTACTATCGAACTTATGTAGAAGCTCAGTTTGATTCAATAGCTATGCTTATATATTTAGTAGTTTATCCATCACACATGGTAGACGGATATCAAGTAAGTCGTTATTTTAGTAAGAAAGGCATCGAATGGGCATCTATCTCAGGGAGCGTAGATAACCATCTCAGAGTTATGCAAAGAGAGGGGATTAAAGCAGATTTTCAAAATGATCCAGAATTCTCTGTTGTCTGTGATTACCTGAAACAGGTTGGAGAACTCCAGCTTCGATCAACGATAGGCAAATCTCTCGAAGGAATAGTTGGTAGCACATTTGGCATCCCTTTGGTGGGTACTTTGGATATTGCAATTGGAGCTGCCGTGGAAGCTTGCGGTGATACACCTTTGGGAGATAAATTGATTGGCGTTGGGACTGTGGCTGCGGTAGTAGCTCTTGGAGCGATATTAATAGGAAGTCTCTTCGCTGAGTGAATATAAAGATAGATCAGGTGCCAAGTTCAGAGTGACCGGGGGGTTCTATATCTGGCTGTAACAATAAGAGTATGGTGCGTTTCCATTCAATTAACAGGACGATGACGGTGCACATTCAAGTTCATTGGGTCGGCGGTCATAGTCACACATAAAGCTTTATTCCATTATCTTCATCACTCTTCTACTGTCCTGGAATATTCTTTCTGTCGTAATGCCCTTCATAGGAACTTTACTTGTGACTAAAAGCTATAAATTGCAGAAAAGAACAGATGCATATTCAACAACAGAAAGCAAGAAAAATAATTTAAAAATGTTAAAAAATCAGATACCAATTGAGGTTCTCTAACCTCCATTTCAAGGAAGACGCACATATTAAAGTGGAATTCTGAAACGCAAAACCCAGGCATTATATAATTTCCTGGGTAGCGATACCCTAGGCTATCATGCGAAATTCCCATGCAATCGCACCGTGATTGTTTTTAAGGTGTATACAACAATGTTCAGAAACAAGAACAGTGCCCATAAACCGCTCATTTATGGTAATTGGTCCGAAAACATACGGGAACAGGAACTGCATGGGATTCAGCTACGAGAATTACAATGAAAACAGTGACATAAAATTCAGGTGGAAAGGCTACAGCGGCATGGTCAATATCAACTACTCAACCAACACGGATCCTGAAGGAATCGGATACGACCACATGGAAACAGGTTTTTCACCATATTCCGCAATCGGATTCCCAAAATTGACATGCAGGATCGACTATGATGGGAAGGGATACCATTCCTATATGGGGTGGATACAGACCGTAAGATTCAATCCCGGATCATCTAATAACGACATGGCAGTAAACTCTGAACCAATGTTCGTTTACCATATACCCATGATGCTGGATGCAGACACTCCCTTCTGTGTTTATGGCATCGATCCGGCACTGTTTGAAGCACCGGCATCCAATCTTGACGGCATACAGTGGATTGCACACACATACCTGTCGGCATCAAAGAACCTGATTGTATCAAGGGAGGTATGCATGATTCTGGGCATACAGTGGGGATATTCAATAAGCAGAGACACAATAGTTCATGCAGAGATGAAAACATTAAAGCTTGAGGGGGAAATGTTCCTCAATGACATGGCAATCCTTCACAGGGATTATCCAACATGGAGGTTCAGAACATGTTCAGAGAAAGAGGGTTTCTATGAATAAGGCTGATCCAAATGACAGAATATGGACAATAGGGCACAATATGGCCCTGTTCACTGCGGCTCTTGATCTTACCATGGACGGGATCATTGTTAGAATGGACTATTTCCTTGGAGATAAGGCTATAATAAGGATACCCGGTGAAATATGCACCATGGTACTTGTGAAATGGGTCCCTGAATCCGGATCTTTTCCCATATCCATGGACGAGGCTGCAAACCTTGCGGCTTTTAGTTTCGTTTTCCTATGCGAGGGCATGAATCCGGAGTACTTTCATAAATTCCAGATTCCAACCTCCGCAATACCGGAGAAGTGCCAGAAAAACATTACGGATGAGAATGTATACATAAAGGTTGAACCAGAAATATTCCTGCAGTTCAGGGTGGACAGGTTTTCATGCCCTATAAACACTGAGAGAAACTGATTCTTTTCCCATGTTATAAAACAATTAAAGGAAATCCCATAAATCCTGTGTGTATGGAAGAAGATATCTTATTGCAACATTGTGGTCCTTCTTCCTGGCCATTTCGTACAGTATGGAATTGTATTCATACATGCTTGCACTTGGAAGAAATACGCTTACCCTCATCTTTCCATCAAACGGTTTTATAAAGTAGCGAAGTCTCATTATGTGCTCCTTATTTGCAGCATCCCTTACCGATGATACAAATGCGCTTGAAAAGCTCAGATCGTAAATCCCTTCGTGTGTTGAGATTGGATGCATTCCCGGCATATCCAGGGGTTCAGGATTCTCGGAATATACAACAAGCTTGAGCTTTCCGTCCCTGCTTTCACTGTTCTTCAGCTCTGCAATTATCCCGGGGTCCTTTGCAAGGGCAGCAATATCATTATCATCAATGTCCAGTCTGAACTCATATGTTACAAGAGAAACTGGATATTCAGAATTTATAAGATCCATTGTCCTCATTATGCCCGGACTTGGACCCATCCACTCCACCCTGGAATTCTCCAGATCAGATGTGTACTCTGCCAGAAGGTCTGATACATTCTCAAGATCACTGCTGTGAAATCTTGAGTATATGTTAAGGAAGCCTTTGCTTATGTCTGCCCTGTTTATTACAAACGACGGCAGATCCATGAGTTTGTTTACTACGGCCAGATCCTTCACATTGTTTATTCTTGAATCCACAACGTAAGACTCCTCCTTCTCCACTGCGTTGAATTTGTTCAGCAGAAGATTTACGCTGTTCCCTCTAATATTCTTGGGAAAATATGTGCTGATCCATGCTGTTCCGTCCACTCCGTATACATATGATGGAAGCTTTAGTCCCAGTTCGGAAGTGGCATGGAAAAGTTCAGTGGACTGCCTGACCTTCAGAACCAGTCTCATGTCCAGCTTTTTGTCTATGTCCCTGATCAGCATTCTCTGTATAATATTTAAAAGACCTTAACTTTTTGTACTGTATGTTGCGAAATACTTTGATACATAATGCAGTTCAGAATATTCTTATTATTTCATTTTCTGGATGACTATTTTACCATCCATTTCATAGAAACCTATTGTGCACTTATCATCAGTTATATCTAGTATTTTCCTGAGAGTTTTGGGAAGGGTACATATTAATGAAGATCCTCGCTTTGAGACATGTGAAACATCTAACAATTGTGGCATAATGGGTTATTATGAAGATATATTAATTCATAATTGCGACCTAGGGTATAATTTTAAAAAATATCGAATTGGGACTATAAGTCCCAAGACTTTTAAGAAATTTTCCGCATCTTATTAAACCGGGTTTAAAGTTACAAATGTTCTTTTGCAATTATTGCAACCATTATAGCTGTGTACACAAACAGAATAAGTACCTCTAAAGCTACCATTTCTGGATAGTAACTTAAAGAACGGTTCTCTTGATTCGACAAAATTACTGTTGCTATAAGCATGAATCCAATTGTAACTAAAGTACCGTAAACATGTTCCTGTATAGTTTCTATTAATCTTTCCGTATTTTCATCTCCTTATATTTATATTCCAGCTTTTCACTTTTTCATTAGGTTATACATTTCATATACCAATAACATAACAATAACTCTAATTTTATAACAAGCATAAAGTAGCAAATATAACAACAATTAATTTCAATATTTTTTTAACAATTTTAAAATCAATAACTTCTAAATATCAATATACACTGTTTTTCTTAGACCACCTCGTTTAGATCGTAGCATAAAGAAATATAAAAATTTTCTGTTTTTGAGCTACAAGTATCCCAAATGTGGTATTAAATGAGTCTCTTCCTTCCCTTTTAATAAGGCTGTTTTGCTGGGGTCTTATATGTGCGGGTAAACTAGAAACGAAGCATGTTTTCTATGTGCGGTTTTAATTTTTCATAAATTCACCAATGACATCATTTTAGGTCGGGATATATTATTCCGATATTAGAAAATCCTAAGATTCACCTTATTCAGATTTCACCATTCTTTTATATAATCTAGGAATATTTAGCTTAGAATCACAGATAATCTCTGTGGTTCAGGTCCGTGGAGATTTGAATAATGATAAGGCAGCAGTTTTGATAGATAACTCATACTTACAAAAGGAAGTAATTGACGGCCTCAAAGGAAGAAACGGAAAGTTTCAGCTTGATTACAAGGAATTGAGTGATAACCTATGCAGAGAAATTGGGGCAGATCGTTTCAGAACATATATTTATGATGTGAATCTGGCTAGCAACAAAAATTTCCTGATGTCATTGAGCCTCCAAGATAATTTTGAGATTCGCACTGGAAAACTTCAGGAAAACGACAGGGGATTCCAGCAAAAACAAGTAGATATTCTGCTGGCTATAGATATGATCAAATTAGCCCTTAAAAATAAAATTCAGCATCTAATCCTGATTACAGGAGACAGTGATTTTGTTCCCGCTGTACAGTATGTGAAGGAGGAAGGAGTGTTGGTACACCTCAGGCATGCAGAAAAGACCTGGAGCAAAGAGCTCTCCCAGACATGTGATTCAAGCAGACAGCTTTCTTCAGCAGTGTTAATAGAGTTTGATGGAAAGCGCGGGTATAGTCGATAAGCACCAAGTATAGTTTATTGGGGGTTTGGGAAACCTCATCCTACACTAATTTTAGCATACATTTATATTTTCTTTAGCTTGTTCTAATCATGTCAGGTAAGTTTGAACTGAACGAAGAACAGATTGATAACTTGAAGGCTAAAAAGGTATTACTCAACAATAGTGACGCTCAAGAGTGGGCAAGAGAATTTGATTCCGCTCATCTCGAATTCATCAATGTCTTAACAGAAAATAATTTTGAGCAAGGCACTGACTTAACAGAAGCAGAAATTGACCAATTGTTTAAGACTATGCGCAAAATGGCTCATAATAGGTCCCTGACTCTCGCAAGAATCAAACAAAATGGTCTTGATGAATTTAACAAAGCTTTGCGTTTTTTGCTTTATGGAAATGACCAGATAGCCAAGAGAGTTGATAGTTTCATGGGCTTGAAAAAAGTAGGAGATTTTACAACATCTCATTTCTTGTACGCATTTGACCCTGAAAAATTCTGCCTAAATTCTCTAGTAAGAGACAGGATAGACATAAGTGCTGATCAGGTTCAGACAGCTATGGAGAATGCAATGGAAGAATATGCCCTTAACCCAGACAACTACTATGATTTAACAATAAATTTCTTTACTGATTACTTGATTCTTGAAGAAATTAAAAACAAAATTGGTCTCAGAAATTATATGGAAGTAAACTTTGTGTTGTATCTTCTATCTTATGAAGAGGATGAAGACGAGGTAGGCTTGCCGTTTGGCAGTATCAGTCTGGAGAAAGACCTTGAAAACTATATTGCTGCCAATCCTCAAATAATTGAACCCGGACTAACTCTTGTGAAACAACAGTATCGAACTTCTGTTGGCATTATAGACATTCTCTTTAAAGATAGACAGGACAAGTATTTGGTTGTGGAGACAAAAAGAGGGTCAGAAAGTGACAAGGTAATTGGGCAAATATCCAGGTATATAGGCTATCTTGAGCACGCAGAAAATAAGAGTACTCGAGGTTTGATAATTGTTTCTGATGCTGATGATCGCCTTACTTATGGACTGTATGCTTTGAGGGGTAAGGTAAAGCTGAAATATTACAAAGTCAGCTTTTCTATCACCGACGAGGCTCAAAACTAGAGCTTTCCCTAAGTTATTGCGCAATTCAAGAAAAAAAAGTGAAAACATTTTTTTCCCATCATTATCCACAGACCTCTGGCAAAACTCAGAACACTTTGCATGGTGGGATTTCCATTAGCTTTTCATAGAGAGTGTTTCTGTACTTCTGACGCTTCCATATGGGCCTTTGACCCTCAAGTAATTCTTCTAAGTCCTCTTGGTTCACGGGTGTGAACACACTCTAATTGCTGGAATACGTTTAAGGAGAGCATCTTGATCATATAAAATGTAGAAAGGAGCATCTATTTCAGGGTTACTGAGATATATGAATCACAGTTAAAGGGGTCAACGAGTAAATTCTATAAATGCATGGCGAAAACAGAGAAATGTTCCAGGGGTGGTCGCCTTAGGTTTGAACAACTTTCGTAACAGTATTTATGTAAGGTCCGGTCAGAAAAGCTAATATGTGTAATCCTATATAATCGCAATAAAATTGCAAGTGTGAAAAATATGACGGAATTTTTTGAAAACTTGATCAAAGCCGCTAATGAGGGTGCAAAGCTACTGAGAGATCAGGTAAATGGGAATGAGAAAGAATTCGAAAAAAAAGGGGTAGCATTTGAATTCCAGCTAGTTGCAGAGATTTATCACGTACTCAGAAATAATCAATATCAGGCCGGATTCAGAAGAGGCTTATTCCTTGAAACAAACTATGGTGGCCTGCACGTAGACATGATGTACACAGACTCATCGGGGAAAGAACATCTGGTCGAAGTCAAACCGGTAAGAACATTGAAAAAGAGAGATAATGGTCTAAAAAAGGGGGACATCAACAAAATCAATGGAGATCTCATAAAACTAGAAGAATTAAGTGACAGCAAAATAGCTGAGAAGATTCTGATAGTGGGTTTCATTGGTGACAGCAAAGAATGGAACCAGAAAAAGTTTGGTGAAATTGTAAGGCGCGCTATCAAAGTAGACCAAGTCAAGCTGGTCATCTGCTGACTTAGAACTACTTCAACATTCTAGCTTAAGCTTATCCAAACAGGAGGCAGAAAAATGATTATTAAATCCTTCATGCTTTAACAATTATAAGGTTATTATTAGTTTAGGTTTTTAAAAATAATTCTCAACCATCATTTCACTCTTTTAAAGAAGAATCTGTCACTCTTCATAGAAACCAACGATGTACCCAGCCTTCACGTTGAGAATTTCGGCAGCTTTCTTTGGCAGCGTGGCCCGGGGTAATCCTCTTGGTGATGTCTTCTTTACTGCAATCAGTTTTTTAGGCATTGTGAAATTAATAAGTGGAATAAGTTAAATTTTTGGCATAACAATCTACCGGCATACATATAAAGAATATCTTACATGTCTACAACCCTGTATCTTTTAACACTGAAATACGAAATCATTGATAAACCCTCAGTACATGGGTATTATGCTTGAAAAGAGGACGAGGTAGAAGTAATTGAAAAAAGATAGCGGCCGCAGTGTCGCGGGTGAAGTTCTAAACTACATGGAAGGAATCTATGTGAACGAGCTCTTCTGGCTTTTAACTGCGATTAAAAAAAATTGCGAAACCCTATTTGAAAAAGCGAAAATACCTGAAACTGGATATATTATACAAGTAGACTTGGAGGTTCATTCTCTGATAAAGTCTATAGTCAACGATTCATCTCATGTTGCAAACTTAATAGATCCACGCGAAAAGAGAAAAGTCGAAACCGTTGAGCACTATACCTTCCGCAAAGAGAGAGGAGAACATCTCAAGGAAATCTTCAACGGCGTATCTGTTGAAAAAATATTAAATAGGGAATTGCGAGATTCCATAGAACACTTTGATGAACGGCTCGATAATTTGGTTCACAGTGTTTCTAACAAAGTCGAGAAAAAACAGCAAAACTTGGCTCATAACATGGTATTCTCAGATAAGGAGGTTATTACACCGTTCCCTATACCCATTAGAGTGTATATCTCATCGGAAAAGGTATTCTACAATATGAATTGGCGGTTCGATATTGGAAAAATATACGCGGAGTGCATTTCTATGCTTGACGTAATACAAAATCTGGAGAGTATTAAGAAAGCCAAAGAACCTGGTGGTCTACTGATAATAATACCAAAACTCACCTAATACTATTTCATTGTATTCATCTCTTACGATCACAAAAGAGAGGCTAAACTTTATAGATATTTTTCTGCATCTCTCTGACGATGACTAGAGATGAAAAGAAAGAACCGATAGGTAAACTGGTTGACTTCGAAGAAATTACTGTTCCTGAAGAAACAATCCGGCCCACCATAGAAATAGCACAACAACCTGAATTTTATAAGATACCGAAGAGATTTGGCACAGTACCTGTTGATGAATTACCACTAGGATACGTGAAAGGAAAGGGATATGCTGATAAGTTTCCTTTTATCAAACTACCGTTTCAGAAAATGGAAGAGATAAAGTTTGGTAATAATGAAGATTTCACAAATAAAATATTCTGGGGAGATAATCTTCACATCATGAGGATGTTGCCTTCAGAATCTATAGATTTAATCTATATTGATCCTCCGTTCTTCTCTGGCAGAAACTATAACGTTATTTTTGGCGACGAGAACGAAGTCCGTTCTTTCAGTGATATTTGGGATGGTGGATTACCTACATATCTAATATGGCTTAATGCAAGGCTTCTTGAAATGAAACGATTATTGAAACCAACAGGATCGATTTACGTTCATCTGGATTGGCACGCATCTCATTATGTCAAAGTTGAAATGGATAAAATTTTCGGGTATGAAAACTTCGTGAACGAAATAGTCTGGCAACGGACAACGAATCCAAAAGGTTCACAATTTAAAGCCAAAAAATACGGACAGGCTACTGATTCGATTTTAATATATGCAAAGTCTCCAAACTACAAACTAAATATTTCTGCGGTTAAGAGAAAACTCAACGCTGATGAATTGAAGAAAAAATACAAGAATACAGATGAAAAGGGACCATTTTATATGGGGCCTATTGTAAGCACAATGGGAATGGGTCCTCGTCCAAACTTGGTTTATGAGTACAAAGGTTTTGTCCCTCCCCCATCCGGATGGCGCTTAAGCAAAGAAAAGTTGATAGAATTAGACGAGAATGGCGACCTAGGCTGGAGCAAAAATGGCAAACCCTTCAGGAAGCTACGTCCTTCAAATGATGATGGAGAACCTCTATACAATCTCTGGACTGACATTAATAGATTATATGGGGGCAACCCAGAAGCCCTTGGTTATCCAACACAAAAACCAGAGAGTTTGCTTGAACGTATAATAGGTGCTTCTTCTGATGAAAAAGATGTCGTAGCTGACTTTTTTTGTGGTGGAGGGACGACCTCCGTTGTAGCAGAAAAGCTCAACAGGAGATGGATTGTTTCTGATATTTCGCGAATAGCAGTAGAGATAACAAAAGGCCGAGTTTTCAAAGTGATAAAAGAGAGAGTGGATAAAATTGACTCACCAAATATTGAGGTTCTATCTTGGGGATATTACGACATATCCTCATTGTCAAAGCTGACAGATGAAGATTTCAGAAGTTTTATACTGGATGCATTTGGAGCTCGAAAAATCTCAGATGTTTTCATAGCAGGTCTGAAGCGGGGTATTCCAATATGGGTTGGACCAAAAGACCATGAATTACAGATAGATGAAACCCCAGTATTGGAATTCGCAGAGTATCTTGAAAAATACTATGAAAATAGAAAGAAGGGGATAATGATAGCCTGGCAATTTTCCGATAGAGCAAAGCAATCCCAAGAGATGCTGGCAAAACTTGGTGCAGGAATTGATTTTGTCAGTATAGATCTCGTGCCTATAGGATCAGACAACTTCAAAAAACACATAGTGGAAAAGAATGCAGATTATAGTGGTTTTCTTAGATTCATACTACAGATCG
>JAJZAR010000149.1 GCA_021799315.1 Thermoplasmata archaeon
CCGATCTCACATTTGTTTGAGATGAATTGAATAGCAGGAGAAGATCACCACCGCTTATCTTTCTATAGAAATATTCCACTTCTCGAGTGGATGAGCCGTTTATCCATACCATTAGATGCTTTATCTCCGGATTTCTCCATTTTTCTTCAGTCATTTCAGAAAGATTTTCGTCTAACCATAGGACATCCTTCATTCCGGTTCCTTCAACCACGCCTCCGTCGAAGAAGTTTTTCCTTGCAAGGACAGGATTTGACTCTCTCAACTGAATGGCTGCCTTGAGAAATTCTCTGATATCTGACCAATCCTTAGCATTTTTCCAATCGTACCATGTGATTTCATTGTCCAGACAGTAGGCATTGTTGTTTCCTCTTTGGGTTCTGCCCATTTCGTCACCACCAAGTATCATCGGAGTGCCCTGGGAAATGAGAATTGTCAGTAGAATATTTTTCATATCTCTCTTTCTTTCTCGTATGATATCAGGATTATCCGTATCCCCTTCTGTTCCATGATTCCAACTGTAGTTCTCATCAATACCGCTTTCTGGATCTGTAAGATTTGCCTCATTGTGTTTTGTATTATATGATACCAGATCCCTGACAGTGAAGCCGTCATGGCATGTGACAAAATTTATACTTGCATGAGGTCTCTTTTCGCCATCAACATACAGATCTGGTGAGCCAGAGATTCTTGTGGCAAATTCTCCAAGTGTATTGTTGTCAGATCGCCAGAATCTTCTAACTGAGTCTCTGTATTTGCCATTCCATTCGCTCCATCGGATCGGAAAATTCCCCACCTGATATCCCCCCATACCAATATCCCATGGCTCAGCAATCAATTTCATTCTGGATAGGACAGGATCCTGATGAATTATATCCATGAAAGGAGAAAGCATATTGATGCTGTACAGACTTCGAGCCAGTGTGGATGCAAGATCAAACCTGAATCCGTCAACCTGCATTTCTATGGCCCAGTACCTGAGACTATCCATGATCAACTGAAGTACCTGGGGATTGCTCGCATTTAGAGAGTTTCCAGTTCCTGTGAAGTCTACGTATTTTGATTTGTCATTCGGATCCAGAAAATAGTAGGTTGAGTTGTCTATACCCCTAAATGAGAGCGTTGGACCCATGTGGTTCCCTTCAGCAGTGTGATTGTACACGACATCAAGTATGACCTCTATGCCATTGGAGTGTAGATTGAACACCATGTCCTTGAACTCACGCACAGGGTCCCCCTCCGGGGTTGTGTACCTTATATCAGGGGAAAAAAATCCTATGGTGTTATATCCCCAGTAATTTGAAAGCCCTCTATCTACTAGGATTTTATCGTCCACATGTTGATGGACTGGCATCAATTCAACTGCTGTGATTCCTAGGTCTCTAAGGTAATTTATCATTTTTTGAGAACCCAGCGCTTTGAATGTTCCCCTAATTTCGTCAGATAGATCTGCTCGTGTTTTGGTGAGTCCCTTTACATGTGTTTCATAAATAATTGTACTGTTCCATCGTTTTTCAGGTTTTTGAACATCCTGCCAGTCGTATTCATCACCCACAACAATTGATTTTGGAACATATTTGGTACTGTCTGAATCGTTTCGAATGGAGGGATTATCCATGTTATAATCAAAAATACTATTATCCCAGTTTATGGTTGAATTAAAACTTTTACCATAAGGGTCTATAAGCAATTTATTTTTATTGTACCTGTGTCCCTCGTGTGGATCGTGTGGCCCATCCATATAATAGCCATATAACTGACCATTTCCTATACCAGAAATCTCATTGTGCCATACGTATGCATCTCGCTCCTTGAGCTCTATTACCTCGTAGGGGGATGACAGATCAGAATTTTTGAAAAGAGCCAACCATACCTTTGTTGCGTTTTTTGAATATATGGAGAAGTTTGTGCCTCCTCTGGTAAGAGTTGCCCCCAACGGATAAATAGATCCTTCGGAAACAATACCCATGAAGCATGAAAGCAACACCAAGACATAACCTTTTTCCAATTTTGATATGAGTTCCTGCAAAATATAGTCCTTATTTGAACACAAATCGAATTACTGATGCCATGGGTCTGCATTATAAACTCTGGGAAAAATGTCCATGAAAAATATGCTAGAGAGGAGAATGTTTTCAGCAGATACGTTCCGAGATATATCTCGCAAAAGAATCGTTATATTCAGTCACCGGTAATGGAAGGCTTGAACTCTTTTAATGTCAGAACTTGACTTGTTTCTTTCTCTTTTATCTTAGTTCCACCCAGATTAACCCTGAGTACGATAGAGGTAAAGAGCAACTTGAATCCGAAGGTTGTGCAATGATCTCACAATATTTTGGTGCACCGGTCCTCCACATCCATCTATATAAAGCATTGACAAAGAAATAAGTAATCTCGTGATATACTGAGTTATGACTGAAAATAATGTAGTAATAAGCAAAGGGCTTGAAGGCGTGTTTATATCCGATACAACTCTGTGCAAGATCGATGGATCGAAAGGAAAACTATGGTATAGAGGATACCCAATTGAAGTACTGGCAGAAAAGTCTAACTATGAAGAAGTAGCTTATTTGCTCCTCTATGGAAAGCTTCCAACAAAGAAGGAATTGAGCACGTTTGAAGACAGATTGAAAGATGAACGCGAAGTGTCTGAGGAGATTCAGACTATCATCAAAACATTTGCAGGCAAATCTCACCCCAATGATGTTTTGAGAACCTGTGTATCAGCCCTGTCTGCTTATGATGAAGATATGAGCGACAGAAGCAATGATGCCAATATGGAACGGGCAATAAAGCTTATTGCCAAAATGCCCACCATAGTTGCCATGATAGGTAGGCAGAACAGAGGAAAGGAATTCATAGCACCAAGAAACGATCTTGGACATTCTGAGAACTTTCTTTATATGCTCACCGGAAAGAAGCCAGATGAGGAATCTGCAAGACTCATAGACCTTATGTTCATATTACATGCTGAACATGGAAGCAATGCTTCCACATTCTCAACCCTTGTCACAGGATCAACACTGTCAGATGTGTATTCTGCAGTTGTTGCTGGAATATCTACTCTGAGAGGACCACTTCATGGTGGGGCAGATGAAGCTGCACTGAAGATGATGAAAGCTATAGGCGAGCCAGACAACACAGAAAGCTACATAGAGAGTGCTCTTGAAGGTAAACAGAGAATAATGGGATTCGGTCACAGAGTATACAAAGCCTATGACCCAAGAGCCAAGGTTGTTTACAATTACTTGAAAACCTTCATGAAAACAACCACAGATGAACATGTTGAAAAGCTGCTGGAAATTGCCATAAGAGCAGAGAAGCTCATGGAAGAAAAGCTAAGCAAAACCAAAGGGATATGGCCAAACATAGATTTCTTCGCTGGACCTCTTTACACTGCAATGGACATTCCTTCAGATCTGTTCACACCCATATTCGCATCATCCAGAATGGCCGGATGGACCGCCCATCTCTTTGAGTACTGGACAAATAACAGATTATTCAGACCTCTTGACAACTATGTGGGAGAACTGGATCTTAAATATGTGGATATCTCAAAAAGATGAATTCTCTAATACAGCGAACCTTTTTTTATGATATTTCTTACATAACTGTTGTTTAGAATTTCAAATCTAATATCTGAGGATTCGCCATGGCCAGGATATATTTTTGTTGCCTCTCCATATGATATGATCTTCTTCAAACTCTCCACTATTTGTGATTCATCGCCACCAAGATCTGTTCTGCCTATGGAAAGTTTGAACAGAGTATCTCCCGTGAGAATGAAGCCATCGCCTGCAATTATGGAACTACCGGGGGTGTGCCCATGAGTATGGATAAGAGTTAACTTGTGAC
>JAJZAR010000014.1 GCA_021799315.1 Thermoplasmata archaeon
GAATATAGAGTCTCTGTATTATTATGTCGTAAAAGCAATGAAGGATAAGAAGCTGGTCAAAAAATTTGCAATTCCTATCGGTATCATCTTGCTCGTCTATGGAATTACCGTCATATCACTTCTTGCATTTTTTGATCTCACTGGGAAAATTAACACCAGCCCTTCATTATACGCATATACATTGGTCATAATAGCCATTGGTGCTTATTCATTCGAAAGAGGTTTCGGTATAAAGCAGAAAATTGGCAAGCTTATGAATGAAGTTAAAGCTTATTCAGAACAGGCTCGAGTTATGCTAATATCTTCACTCATTTCAATAGGCATAGTGCTTGTGGGTATTACTTCTACGTATTCCATATTGTATGGAAAGACACCTGTACTCGATAGAATCCTCCTCTTCGTCGAAATATTCAGTATCTGGGCATATGCATCACTTGCATCAAGAGCTCTTTTCAAAATAGCAGATATTTTCATACAGGGAACTAGTCTGATGCCAAACACTCTTGTTTATGTGGTACCTTTTTCGTTATCCGCAGAACTGACCTTTATAGGCATACTTGGATATCTAAGATATTCTTTGAAGTTTGTCGATCTTGGAAACGGCTTTGCTTCAGTCATTCTCATACTACTTGGGATTTCTTTTGCCCTCATAACTGCTGGTGTTCACAAGAAGAAAATGTCAATTTATGAGCAGAAAGAACTCATTGGCAGGGAAAATCACTGATGAAGTGGGCAGAAATTTATCAAGAGATATGCAATAATCTTCACATAAACTGTGCCAGAGATAAAGAAGCATCTCTGTTATTAAGTTCATTTCAGCCTGATGCTGAAAAACTTCTCCAATTGCTGAACCACTATAGAAACCGTGATTTTACTGTCATTGGCCCTCATGGAGGTAAATTTTATTCCGGGAATACCAATATCATAATCGTTGCAGATTCGGCAATTGATCGAGTCCAGAATACGCCTCATTTAATTGTGACAGACCTTGATGGAAATCTCCATAAAATACTGGATTATTTCCATTCTGGCAGCATTCTGTGTATACATGCCCATGGCGATAACATAAATCAGATGGCTTCTTTCATGCCTATGGTGGGATCTTCATTTATCGGGACATCTCAGGTACCAGAGGAAAAATATTTGATGAACATTGAAGGTTTTACTGACGGAGACAGGGCTGTCATCATGGCAGACCGATTAGGGGCTAAAACAATACGACTTGATGGTTTCAATTTCTCTGAGCCTGTTGAGAAAAAAAATAGCAGGGATAAGAACTTGAAGTTGAAATATGCTGAGATGATAATTAGGAGTGTAGTGGAAAGGAGAACTGGCAGGACGTGTACCATTATCCCTAAGTTTTTTTGACAATTGAAGCATCTGTATAAACAACAGGAAAATCTACTATATCCACACTGAGGCAGAATGGAATATCCTTTCCTCCTCCAATGAGGGTTAATCTTTTGGTTCCACTCCCTTGTTTAGTGAGTTCAATATATTTATTGAAATCCTTTTTTCCATTTTCAAAATATTCTCTGGCAAACTGTGCAAAATAGTAATCTTCATCTGCCTTTCCATCAGGCCTACCTGATACAACCACATCAAGCTCCGGGACATCGCTAAAGCACTGTGCCGTGGCACTGAAATTGACGTAGGACGTTATGAATACTTCCCCTTTGTTTTTGATTTTTTCAAGAACCTTTGTGCCATTGGTTGATGTCAGTATCACTGTTTTTCCAGTGAGATCTCTTCTGGACACTTCATAGGGTGAGTTGCTCATTTCAAACCCAGGCACTTTGAATCCATACCTTTCTCCGGCAAGAATGAAGTTACTATTTTCTCTCTTGATTTTTTTGGCCTTTGAGACGGAGTCAGTTGGGATAATCTTAATGGAACCAGACTTCAACATCATTGGTATTGTGGTTGTTGATCTGTATATATCTACGAGTAATTTTGGATTTTCTGAAAATTTTGTCTCCTTACGCCCATCCACAATATTTACTTTCACACATGGATAAAGTAAAAAGGTATTAAAATGAAATAGCTATATCTCTAGGAAATCATGGCACAAGAAGTAAGAACAATGGTAGAAGGGGGAAAAGCAACCACAGGACCACCGTTAGGACCAGCACTGGGTCCACTGGGTCTTAATCTAGGTCAAATAGTCAAAGAGATCAACGATAAAACAAAGGATTTCGCAGGAATGCAAGTACCCATAATCCTTACAGTGACTGACCCCGCAAAGAAGATATATGAAATAAAGGTAGGGGTACCCCCAACATCTGCTCTCCTCAAAAAGGAACTGAATATTCCAACTGCTTCCGGAAAGAGGAAAGAGACAGTAGCCGGGAATGCTACAATGGAGCAAATTGTAAAGGTAGCTAAGGCAAAGATGGATTCCATGATGGCAAATGACCTCCGGGCAGCTGTTCTTGAAGTTCTCGGCACTGCATTCTCTTCAGGCATAAATGTGGAGGGAAAGGATGCAAAAGAGATCCAATCTCTTATAAAAGAAGGGAAAATGAGCATAGAATAAAGGAAAATATTTAATGAATAAATGATATCAGGGTAAGACGTAAGGTACCCGTTGCACTGCGGCATTGCCTCAGGAGGGATTAAATGGCACTAGAAGAAAAAATTAAACAAGCAATTAAGGATTCAACAGAGCGTAAATTCTTAGAATCTCTAGAAATCTCAGTAAACCTGCGAGGGGTTGATTTAAGCAACCCTAAAAACAGGATAAATGAAGAGATAGTTCTACCAAAGGGAAGAGGACGAGAAATTAAAGTAGCACTGTTTGGAAGCGAAGAAATGAGAGGAAGAGTTAAGGACACAGCAGATTTTGTATTTGGAGCAGAAGATCTGTCGAAGTTTGCAGATGATAAAAAGGCATTCAAGAAATTGGTCAACCAGATAGACTTCTTTCTGGCAGAGGCAAATCTTATGGCAACCATTGGTAAATCACTGGGTACTGTTCTGGGTCCAAGAGGAAAAATACCTCGACCCATTCCACCGTCTGTAGACCCTTCTAACTCCATAGTTCTATTGAAAAAAACCGTAAGGGTCAGAAGTAGGGACAAAAGAACTTTTCACGTACCAGTGGGTAATAAGAACATGAGCGAGAAGGACGTTGCGGAAAATATTAAGGAAGTTATGAAAAGAATAGCTTCAAAACTTGAGAAGGGTTACGGTAGCATAGACTCTATTTATCTGAAAACGACAATGGGAAAGGCAGTGAAACTTGAAGGAGGAGAGCTACAATGACGGCAACCCCTCAATGGAAAATTGATCTTGTCAACAAAACTGCTGAAGAAATGTCCAAGAGTCCTGTGGTTGCATTTGTCAGCATTAAGGGCATAAGGAACAAGCAGCTGCAAAGTATAAGAAGAAATTTGAAAGGGGAAGCGAACATAAGAATTCTCCGAGGAACCCTGCTGACAAAAGCTCTTGAGAAGAATGGCGATGAAAGCCTCGCTAAATTGAAACAATTTATAGGTGGGCAAATTGCACTTATCACATCAAAAGATGCACCTTCAAAGCTATACGAAAAATTAGAAGCCAACAGACAGCAGGCCCCTGTTAAGGGTGGAGAAATTGCCGAGGAGGACATAATAGTAGAAGCCAAGGATACAAATTTCCCGCCAGGACCCATGATAAGTGAATTTCAGAAAGTTGGATTGCAGGCTGCTATCGAGAAGGGAAAGATTGTCATAAAGAAAGAATCAGTAATGGTGAAGAAAGGAGACAAAATCTCAAGAGAAAAGGCCAAGGTTCTTGAAAAACTTGAAATATTCCCTCTAAACGTTGGACTGGATGTTATCACGGCACTCAGCGAAGGTTTATTGTATGATAAGGAGGCATTGTCTCTTACTCCAGCAAGGGTAATGGAGGAGATAGCATCAGCATTTGTCAAGAGCAAGGCTCTTGCAACCGATATTACTTTCCTCGTGAAAGAGATCATTCCCGAACTCCTTGTTAAGGCGAGAGTGCAGGCTGAAAGCCTTGCTATGAAAGCAGACTTTGTTGACGAAAGCAACATGGGCACTTTCATACTGAAGGCTCTAAACCAAGCTAACGCCATTGCTCAGAGCACGGGAGGAGATACAAAGAAAGTAATAGAGGAGAAGAAGGAAGAAGAACCAAAGGAAGAGGATAGTTCCGAAGGATTCGGGGCTCTCTTCGGATAGACAGGAGGTAGAAAAAAATGGAATATATATATGGAGCCCTGTTGTTACACGCAGCAGGCAAAGAAATCGATGAGGACAAATTGAAGAAGGTTCTGGTAGAGGCAGGAATCGGTCCAGACGAGGCAAGACTGAAATCTCTGGTTACCAGCTTGAAGGACGTTAACATTGAAGAAGTAATGAAGAATGCAGCTGCAGCTTCAGTAGCTTCTGCACCAGCTAGCGCACCTGAAAAGTCTGCTAAGAAACCAGAGGCCAAAAAGGAAGAAGAGAAGCCAGAGGCAAACGAAGAAGATGCAATGGCAGGACTGAGCTCACTATTCGGATGAAAGCATGAACTGGAAAGAGTTTATAACAGGAATAATTCTATATTTTCTGCCAATAACACTCTTTATAGTATCTATTGCTGTAGTTCCAAATGCATTGTGGGTGGCCATATCCGTAACTTGGATATTCACTTCAATACTCTACAAAGTTATTCTTATCCCTGATGTGAACGAAAGAACAAACAGATCACGCTTTTAAATCTTTTTTCAATATATTTTATAACTATTCGTAGACAAGTCTGTATTTTAAATTTTCAACAATTCAGTTTCGTTTTTTTGTGTAATAATGAGTTATGTTTCTCATAAATGTTGAGCCTCTTCTTTCCAGATGATTATCCTTAAAAATATGCACATTAAAATTGCACCCTTGGTATGGCACTGCTGCTCTTTAGCTGGTGTATTATAGGCAAATTGTGCCTGAATATTAGTATACCTCTTTCTTAGTCTTATGACACACATCTTTTGAGAAGAGCTGAATAAATAATAATTTGGTTAGTAAATATCTGAAAATATGATCATTGTATGGTATAAACTATTGTTTATCCATACTTTTATTGGGTTCAGTATGCTGCATCTGGTAGAGAGGGTGTTTTATTCTTAAGGATCAGACCAATAATAAGCATCACGAAGCCCACAAAGCCAAGCATTATCCCAAGTATGGTTGGCAACAGACTAAATATCAATGAAGAGTCCGCTTCATTTGTCAGTGTGATTTTGGCAATAGCATTTGAAGTCGAAACAGAGACAATTGTATACGTGCCCGCACTCATGGCCGTGAATTCAAGGGTCGAGACACCTGAAGTGTTAGAGGTGGTTCCTCCGGTAATTGCATATTGTTTCACATTGGATGCATTTACAAGATATGAATCGGACGAGTGAATAATGTAAAGGGTTGTACCTGGTTCTGACGTTACTATGGTCAAATTTCCTGAAAGGACTGTAAAAGATGGGCTCTGATAAACTCCGGTAGAACTCTCAGTCATTTGTTCTGTCTTTACAAGGCCATGAAGACCCAGATCCCCGCCACCAAAGAATAGCACCGCTCCAACAATTAAAAAAATCAGCCCGATCATGACAATTTTCTTTCTCATTGCTCCCGTTAATCATCCTTTTAATCTTAATTAATATTTTTACTCTTTTGATTCTTTATATCTCTATTGTTGCTATTAATATCATGGTATGTAAAGCATATGGATTTTAGGGGAATGTTACAACATTACTCCAAGAATTTCTTAGCGGGTAATTAAAGGAATGGGAAGTTAATTTAATTCTTTATGAATAGGGTAATAATGAAATTAATAGAGTGTGTTCCAAATTTCAGCGAAGGAAAAAATAGATCCGTAGTGGATTCCATTGTGAGCGAAATTGCCAGCGTGCATGACGTGAAGATTCTAGATGTGGAACTTGATGCGAATCATAACAGAAGTGTTGTTTCATTCACAAGTCCACCAGAAGTTGCAGTGGAGGCTGCTTTCAGAGGAATACGGAAAGCCGCCGAATTGATCGATATGGATAGCCACAAGGGAGAACATCCTCGATTTGGCGCATCAGATGTTATACCATTCATACCTGTCTCAGATGTTTCTCTCAAGGAATGCGTTGAACTTGCGAGGGAACTGGGAAAGAGAGTTGGAGAGGAAATTAACATACCTGTATTTCTCTATTCAGATGCAGCCACAACGGAGTCAAGAAAAAATCTGGAGGATATAAGAAATAGGAACTTTCAATATGAACAGATAAGAGTGGAGATTGGCAAGGGACAGTATGTGCCAGACTTCGGTCCACTGGAAGTGAGTAAGGCCGGCGTATCAATCATTGGCGCAAGAAACTTTCTTGTGGCTTATAATGTGAACCTGCACTCTCAGAACATGGAAATTGGGAAGAAGATAGCTAAGGCCTTGAGAGCCAAAGATGGAGGCCTTGCCTTTGTGAAAGCTCTTGCATTTTATCTTGAAGATAAAAAGTGTGTTCAAATTTCAATGAATCTTACAAATTTCAAAAAAACTCCCATTTACAGAGCATATGAAATGGTTAAACTGGAAGCTTCAAGGTACGGGATTGAGATAATGGAATCTGAAGTGATTGGACTTGTTCCTCTGGAAGCCATTGTTGAATCATCAAGGTTCTTTCTCAGGATGAACGGATTCAAGTCCAACCAGATATTCGAAACGAGGGTGTGGGAATAATGGATCTTAACAAATTTATGGAAGATCTATCTTCATCGAAGCCAGCTCCAGGAGGAGGTTCTGCTTCCGCTGTGGTTGGGATTATTGGTTCTTCTCTTGGTCTTATGGTATCCAGATTAACAGTGGGTAAGAAGGGTTATGAATCCAATGAGGCTGAACTCCTTTCAATAGCTGACGCTCTTGAAAAGTTGGCTTCAGAGCTCGAGAAGGCAAGCGAAGAAGATATTTCTGCATTCAATGGTATAATGTCAGCAAGAAAGATGCCAAAGTCAACGGATGAGGAAAAGAATAGCAGGCGAGTCGCTATGGACAGCGCTATGAAGGAGGCTGTAAGAAGTCCGTGGAAGATAGCCTCCCTTCTCAGGCGGGTCATGGAATATAACGATCGCCTGCTTACTGTAGGAAACACAAACGCCTGCACCGATGCGGGGGCGGGTATACTGCTGTGTGAGGCGGCCATAGAGTCTGTGTTGCTTAACGTGAAGATCAATCTCAATTACATAAAGGACAGTGCATATCTTGAAGAACAGAACCTGAAGCTGAAACTGTTCAGGCAGGATGTTCATGATCTGTCAAAGAAATCCGTACATAAGCTCGAAGCACTGATGGGGGGAGAGTGAGTGAAATGGCAATGCAAGAAATGCCAGATATAGGGTTGATCAGGGACGCTGCAAAATTTCTTAAGGGGAAAATAGAGCGAACACCTCTTCTTTATTCAAAAACCTTTTCAGATATGTGCGGAAGCCCCATATATTTTAAACTGGAAAATTTCCAGAAGACTGGTTCGTTTAAATCTAGAGGTGCACTCTTCAAAATATCATCCCTCAGTGAGGAGGAAAAGAAGAGAGGCGTTATAGCATGCAGTGCGGGTAATCATGCTCAGGGTGTAGCTTTCGCAGCCAAACAGAGTGGCATAACATCAAAGATCGTCATGCCATCCTATACCATCAGTGCAAAGATAAATGCCGTTAAACATTACGGAGCAGATATTGTATTGAAAGGGGATAGCTACATAGAGGCCTTCAATGAGGCAAAGCGTTTATCCAAGGAAGAGGGTAGAACTTTCGTGGATGGTTTCAATGACAGATATATAATAGCTGGACAAGGTACCATAGGATTGGAAATTCTTGAAGATCTTCCAGAAGTGAGGAATGTCATAGTTCCCACAGGTGGAGGAGGGCTTATTTCTGGCATTTCTATGGCCATAAAGGATTCAGGTTCCAGCGCAAAGGTATATGGTGTTCAAAGTGAAAATTGCGATGCTGTCATTCAGACCATATCCGGACAGGAGGTTGTTGGATCAAAGGGCTTCACAATCGCAGACGGAATTGCCGTGGGCAACCCGGGAGATTTGAATATTGAGATCATTAAAAAATATGTGGATCAGGTGTTGAGTGTGAATGATGAACAGATGTCCTATGCACTGTTCAAGCTCCTGGAGAGGCAGAAAATAGTGGCCGAAGCCTCTGGAGCAGCGCCTCTCGCAGCCTTAATGGCTGGAAAAATTAAATTAAACGGAGAACCAACGGTTCTTGTGGTATCTGGAGGCAATATAGATCTTCTCTTGCTTTCCAAGATCATATACAAGAGCATGGAAATAGATAATGGTCTCGTGAGAATAGAGTGTAAGATACCTGATCGTTCAGGGACACTGGCAAAAATCACAACAGCCATCTCATCTTCCGGTTCCAATATATTCCACGCTGAAGTGGACAATCTTTCTCAGGATACTCCAATCGGTTTCCAGAGCATTCGCTTCAGTGTCAATGTTAGAGATAAGGAGCATCTGGAAATGCTTCTGAGCAGGCTCAAGGAGTCAGGTTATAAATTTCATGTGGTTTCAGATTGAGTTTCACAGCGCCACTTTAGTTCTATGACTTAAACATTTAATTTTTTGTATTTCTGCAAGCTTGTTAAGGGTGTTAAAAATGGAATGATCAAACCGGGGAAGGATCGCGTGTGTTGATTTACAATCTATAAAAAAGTAACAGGATCATATTTTGAGCGGTTGGTGCCTGTATATTTTCTCGCTTGCAATCATGGCATCAAATAGAAGTTGACATTTTGAATTTGAGAAAATTTTTATAGAATTATGTGTTTTATTTTTTATGACAATAAGTGATACTGCAAAGCCTTTTCTCGAAGAGGAATTCCCAATCTTCGATGATAAGGCAATTGTTAGGAGTAGGCACTCATTATGGCAGTGGTTTCGATGATTATGGGCGGATATTTGTTTTCTTATTCAGAGCAGGGATCAATGAGGTAAAATCATAATGCCAATACGTTTTGATGACCTGATTCCACTGTCAGAGGACTCTCTAAGTGACTGTACTTATGAATATGGAAAAATAGTATTGCTATGGTCAGACTGGGTTGAGGACATTTAAGTTAGAACTTCTTCATAGGTATTTCACATGATGGTAAAAAAAATTTTCACAATAATCATCAGTGCCTCTTTGATACTTACAGCCATATTGTTCATATACCCACTGGTTGGGCAGGAATCATATTATAACAGTCTGGTGCACTCCCCGAATGATAAAGGGGCATACCTTAACTACAGTTATTCACGGTGTATGGGTTATGATGGCATCAGTACGTTTGATGTTTTCAGTGGAGGTGATATAAACATAACCTCTACAGGCAACTCTCATTTTCAGGTCAAAATCAATTGTTGCTTTAGAGGAACCAGAGTCATTAATAGCTGGTCTGAAACAATAAATCTGACTTCCAGTTCGTCATTTATAGATGATTTTCTTTTGAACAAGTCTCTGGGTTCAGATTTCATCTCCTTTGGTTCTATCTCAATGGAAAAAGAGTCATACAACAATATAAAAGCCACCGATGATCATGTTTGGACTAATGTTGGGCCATCGGTCATTTATCCTTTGTGTGACCAAGGCTTGGGATATAGAACGGGAGCTTATTTCCCCGGTTTTTCATTCACTTATTGTCTCGAACCTGTTCGATATGCTCCAACTAAACTCGATCACAGCCCAATTCAGGGTTCAAATAAGAACACAAGTCTCTATGAACAGTGTTACAAATATTTCCCTAACAATGTATTTCTTGTCAGTTCTGGAGGATATACAATTCCATACAGTGCCTTTCTGTCCGGGTCCACGAATTTGTTGCCTTACCTTTATAAGTATAACGATACAGATGGTAATCTGTTTAAATTAAATCTGAAATCCTCCAACCTATTTCTGGCTCCGCATTCAATGATCTATGATCAGACCCTTTCGTTCATTATCCTTACATGGATATGGGCACTGTTATTGATGGCTCTAATTGGTGGGGAGGTCAAAGTTAAAAGAAACAATTCGAGGAAACTGAATAGATGAATATGGCAATGTGGTGAAAGCTTAAGGAAGTGCCAATTGCATACGAGATTCAGGCAATATTTTAAAATGCCACATTGGCACTGGAACATAGTATCGCACTGAGGTTGGGACAAATGGATCTGGAAAAAGCTTAATTATATCTGTATTGATGGGCTAAAGAGAAAAAATCTTCATAGAATGGTAAAAATTGATGGAAATTAAGTGAACAGAAATCCGTAATTCGCTTCCTGAAACTTCTCAGGTGCCTGTGATTGACCGATCAGAATTTACTGATGATTGTTACCACATCGCCATCACTCACGTTGTAGTCCAATCCCACGCGCATGTCTCTTATCTTAGCGCCCTCACTTGTTATTATGGCGTATCTGAACGTTTCTATCATCTCTCTGCTTATCTTTCTGCACACTTCTCTTATGGTTGCACCCTTTGTGAGAACCAGAGGTCTTTCGAAATCTGTAATTCCTGCTTTGTTACGAAGGTACACACGGACAAGGTTCAGTCTCTCATACAAGGCTTCCTTTATACTGTCAATGCCGATTTTGGCAGAAGCCGAAGCCTCCACAACATAGCCATATTTTTCCATGCTTTTGATTTTCTCTGGATCGTGAGGCATATCTATCTTGTTCACAACAACAACTGCCGGTACATAAACAACATTACCTCTGAAAAAATCAATGAGATCATCATCACTGAGATTCTCTCTGATATACAACTCCATGTTTGTTATCTTGAATTCCTTGGCAATGGCCCTGATTCTATTTTCGTCTATATCCAGAGTTCTGGGCTTTCGTATTTTTATGCCTCCAGTGTTTTTCTTTTTCATGGAAATATTCTTTCGCTCGCGATTGACAACAATTCCTGATTTCCTCAATTCTTCAATTATTCTGTCCATACCTTTGCATTCCACGTCTGTGATGAGGAGGATAAGATCTACAGCTCTTACCATACTGAGAACCTCCCTTCCTCTTCCTGAGCCGAGGGCAGCATTATCTATTATACCTGGCAAATCAAGGATCTGAATCTGTGTTCCTCTGTATTTCAATGTGCCCGGTATAACTTTGAGTGTTGTGAATGCAAAATTTCCAACTTCGCTTTCCGTTCCAGTGATAGCATTGAGCAAACTGCTTTTTCCCACATTAGGGTATCCTACCAGAGCTACTGAAGCATCACCAGATTTTGGCACTGAGAAACCACTTCCGCCGCCAGAATGCCCTGCTTTTTCTGCATCGAGCTGCAATTTTGCCATTTTGGCCTTGAGAGATCCTATATGGGATTCGGTTGCCTTGTTGTATTTGGTTTTATGAATTTCCTCTTCAATCTCCCTTATCCTATCCTCTATTGTTGTCAATTATATTTTTACCCCGGATTCCTTCGTTCATGAAATAAGATGTGTATATAACTTCTAAGGGAAAATAAGCCTTTAAAAGTTCAAGCTAACAAAGTTACTCCTTCTGTATGGTGCTATCTCTTATTTTACCAATTGAAATAATGTGTACAGGTTTACCACTGAGCGATTCAACTTTCTCTATATATGTCCTCATCTCATCTGGAAGTGAAGAATAACCTTTTTTTACCATTTCTCTGATTTCGTCCTCTTTCAGTGTTCCCCAGCTATCCATTTCCATGTATGAAGGGTCCGCCTTTTCTGATCCTGTCAGAACATTTATAGCATTCTTTACATTTTTACCATAATCTGTGCAGATCTTTATGGTTTTGAATGTACCTAGCACATCAAGCTTCGTTAAAGAAAGTTCATCGATATCGTTGAGTGTTGAGGCATATTTCACAAGGGGTATATCAAGCCACCCCACTCTTCTGGGTCTTCCAGTTGTGGTTCCGTATTCCCCGCCGGCCTCTCTCAGCAAGTCTGCCTCCTTACCATGAAGTTCTGTAGGAAAGGGCCCTTCGCCTACCCTCGAGGTATAGGATTTGACAACTCCAATGATTCTCTGGATTTTTCTTAAGGAGACTCCTGATCCTGTATGTACTCCTCCTGAGATTGTGTTTGAAGATGTAACGTATGGATAGGACCCGAAATCAATATCAAGCATTGTGCCGTGGCCTCCCTCGAAGACCATTTCCCTGTTGTCAGTCACCATTTCATGTAGAATGATTTCTGTTCTGCATACATATTTGCCTATGGAAGCCCAGTATTTTGACAATTCAACCGCCAATTGCTCAATCTTTTCAGGGTTGTTATATTCGGTATTTTCTAGCTCAGACCTTCTCATTGTAGATATGAGCTTCAGTTTTTTCCTTATCTTATCAATGTCTGCAAGGTCCTCAATTCTGATTCCATTTCTCGAATATTTCTCTTCATATGTAGGACCTATGCCATGGGAGGTTGTCCCTATCTTGTTATCGCCACGCATTTCTTCCTGCGCCCTGTCTATTGCCTTATGAAGTTTTGTAACAACATTCGCTGCCGAACTGACAAGTATTTTCAGGTCTTTATTCTCAACTCTTATGGAACTTATTTCTGTTATGAGAGCTTCCGGATCAATAACCATTCCATTTCCAAGCACAATGCTTTCGGCTCTCAGGGATCCTGCAGGCAAAAGATGAAACTTGAAGGTACCTCTATCCGTTACAACAGTGTGGCCTGCATTGGTTCCTCCGTTGTATCTTACAATAACTGATCCCGGGTGGGATATAAAATCCGTGATCTTACCTTTACCTTCGTCGCCAAATTGCAAACCAAGAACCAAACTCCTCATTCTATTTCAGTGTTATTTGTTTCAATTATTAATTATCTTTGCTGCACTTATACCTTAAATGCAACTATTGAAGAACTCTGGAAAACTCTTTCCTTCTTCTTATGAAATTTTTCTACAGGTCGATTGGGATTGCATTATAAGGCTCATATCTGTAAAACCCCTCTCCCAGATACTCAGATTATTTTCTTAAATATTGGGAGTTTCTAGACCTTATGAGGTTAGAAATTTTTACAAATAGTTCATAAATTCGACATGAATTAAACGGTACATCGAAAGATGTTTATGCTTCGTTGGTAAGGTGAATATTAACGAACCTGACTGTGATCCGTTTGTAAAATGATGAGATAGCAGGTACCATTTGCTCAGGATCAAACATATATACAGAAACAAAAACAGTTTATCTGAAAATGCCATATCGTGTTATGTCGTACATAACAGTGGATGAAAACAAAAAGATGACCGTACCCGATAGGGTCAACCTCGGGTACATAGAGGGCGACGGAATAGGGCCCGATATAACTAAAGCTATGATCAATGTGGTGAATGCATCCATTGAAGTTGCATATAATGGCTCCAGGAGTGTGGAATGGGAAAAAATACTCGCAGGAGAAGAAGCGTTCGAGAAGACTGGAGAACACTTGCCCAAGGAGTCACAGAAACAGATAGAAAAATGTATTGTTTCCATTAAAGGTCCCCTCACAACCCCTATTGGGCAAGGTTTCAGAAGCCTTAACGTTACCTTAAGACAACAGTTTGATCTGTATGCAAATATACGCCCAGTACGCTATTTCCCCGGCGTTCCTTCTCCAGTTGTCCATCCGGAATATATGGATATGATCGTGTTCAGAGAAAACACAGAGGATTTATACGCAGGTATTGAATGGAAATATGATTCTGAACAGGCAAAGAAGGTTAGAGAATTTCTTTCGAGGGAATTTGGCGTCAGCCTAAGTGATGATACTGGCATAGGAATCAAGCCCATTGGCAAATTCAAGAGCCAAAGGCTTGTAAGAAAGGCCATTCAATATGCCATTGCAAACAACAGGAAGAGTGTAACACTGATGCATAAGGGAAATATCATGAAATACACTGAAGGTGCATTCAAGGAATGGGGATACGAGCTAGCAAGAACAGAGTTTCCAGATCAAACCGTTACCGAAGAAGAATACTTGCAGAATCCTGACGCTCTTTCTGGAAGAATCATTATCAAGGACAGAATAGCAGATAATATGTTCCAGCAGGCATTAACACGAACAGCAGAGTATGACATTATCGCAACCCCAAACTTGAATGGCGACTATATATCAGATGCACTGGCAGCTCAGGTAGGAGGTATTGGAATAGCTCCTGGCGCAAACATGGGCGATGTTTATGCAGTGTTCGAAGCAGTTCACGGCACGGCACCTAAATATGCGGGCATGGATGTGGCAAATCCCACATCTCTTATACTCTCAGCGGTTATGATGCTGAGGCATATTGGCTGGAAGGAGGCCGCAGACATACTGGATGGAGCAGTAACCCTCTGTTACAAGGACCAGAAAGTAACACAGGATCTGGCAAGGATTATGAACATAAAAGCGTTAAAGTGTTCTGAATTTGCTGAAGAAATAATAAAGAGAATGAAAAAAGAGGATTAAAGATAAGAAATAAGGTTCTTGCTGTTTTCCACATTCCTGAGAATCTTGGAGTTTCCACCCTCTGTTTCATTTACAAAGTCCATTTTTGCCAGATTATCTGAGAATATGTTCACGAACATCCTATCTGGAAATTTGGCGCATATTTCTACGGCTTGCTCCATATTGGAGTAATGCATTATGGCAATAACCGGACCAGAAATATGTGGCATTTCTGGAAAATCATTTCCATACTGGTTGTCCAGAAGATGTACTCCTTCATGCAAGCCCTCATTATAATTGAATCCAGAGGAGATCAGGTCTTTCACAGCATCTCTTGAACGTTCAGCGTCCATAGGGTTGCAGAAATAATTAATATCTCCTTCTGGTCCGTATCCCTTCCTTATGTCTCGCTTGAGAAATTCAATCACCCTGTTTTTGAAGAACACATAATTTTTATCGCTCACCAGAAACAATTGATTTCTGAGGCCTCTGTTGCTTATTGTATTGTAACTCGTGGTGGCAAGGCTGTTTGAAGCCATCTCCAGCCTCTGCCTGTCTTCAACTATGGATACAACATTGCCTATGGGCTTCCATAGAACCCTGTTTCTTCCTATGCTGTTCTGAACCATTCTGACCTCTTCCGGAGTTCCCCACACAGTTATGTTGCTATTCATGAACTTGCGGTCAATCTTTTGAAGAACATCGTTATCAAGAATGTCAAGTAAAAGGTCTCCCGTTTCCGGGTATTTCTCATATATTTTTGAGCTGAGTGTCATGGAGGTTGTGGGAGCCACTGAGTTATGGACAAGAATGATTTTATGCTTCAGCTTCAGAGAATTAAACACTCCATCAATCATGGTATATACGGGAAGAGAGCTTTCTATGATTATATGATCAAAAATCTTCATTGAATCCAGTCTGACATTTCCGGAAGTCATTGTCTTTATCACTTCCGGGAAGAAACCATATCTGCACTGATATATTGTTACCCTGATCTCAGTTCTGCATGCACTCAGTGTTTTACCTGTTTCCTTAGACATGATCGTGAGCAATTCTGTATCTTCCACCAGACTATCGAGGCATTGAATTACTGTATCATTGAATTTAGAAATCTGTATAGATTTACTGGAGGTGGCGCTGGTATTCAAATTCTCAATGGTCAGGTCTTCTACCTCTGCGATCTTACTTCCGTCAAACTTGCTGAGAATATCCATTATAATTCAACAGTGTTTCTGGTTAAATAAGGCTGATCTAAAAAAGCACAACCACTGGAAGAACTTGGTAAGGGACCAATACATTTTTACTCCCGAAAAAGGTAAATGCATTGATCTCTTCACAATGAGGTTTTCCGAAAGGATTCTCTCTAAACTGCTGTGAGTATAAGAAATATGTGATCATCGGTACTCGCTAAAATATTGACTAAAGGTTAATGCCATAAAGAATAAAATTTAATATACTTAGACAAATTAATCCTCTATGAAGAGAAGAATGCTGGAATCAGAAGATTCCAGCGGTAGCATACTGAAAGGTCTCATTGTCACATTCATTTCATTGGTGTTCCTTGGACCATTTTTTTCCATAGGATGGTTTGTATCGGGTGTGTTTGGAGGTCTGACTGGAAGGGGTAGCATAAGGGGATTTGCATCTGGACTTATTGGAGGTCTCGTAGCATCTGTTGTAATAATTGAGTTATCCTATTATATGCCGTTTTCCGTGATCACAGACATAACAAATTTTACTGGAAATCTCTATCTGTTCCATTATCTAACCGAAACATACATAGCAACAAAGGGCAGCCTGAGTTCTGACGCCTTAAAGACAATCATTGGCGTAATTATTGAGGTAACCGTAATACCGGCACTTGGCGGACTGGTAGGTGGTTCCATACTTGCAAGAAACAACAACTAATTCTGTAATTTCATTTCGGTTAAGCTTTCATATCTCTTTTTTATCTCTTCCTTAAGGCAACGTAGAAGTTTGTCCCTATCAATTCCAAGGTAACCCATCACTTCAGGTGGGAGACCACATGGCCTTATTTTTAAAAAGCCATCCATCGCTCTTCTATCATAATTGATGGCAATGCCATGAAAGGATACGCCAGACTTCAACTTCATCCCAAGAGATGCAACTTTTTTATCTCCAACGGGAGAGTTGGTTACCCATACGCCAGGTTCCTCTCCAAGATGGGTATGGAATCCCAGTGATTCCATGGCATCCATTGCCATACGCTCAATTTCATTGACAAACTCTCTTACCTTTCTTGTTTCTCCCTCCGTATACACTCTCACTATGGGATACATGATAAGTTGTCCCGGGCCGTGATAGGTTACATCACCACCCCGTTCGACAAGAATCGGTTTGAGATCAGGGTAATTACCAGGATCTGCCGTTCTTCCTATGGTGTATATTTCAGGATTATGTTCGACAAAAATAAATGTATCGGGTATGATATCATCCGATCTCAGCTGGTGCAGGTGTTTTTGAATATCAAGGGTTGAGTTGTAATCCCTTATTCCAAGATCAAGATATTGGCTTGAAGTGAAGTGGCTTATCATATGCAATTTTAGCAGATTCCTCAATACCTTCAGAAATGGTGGGGTGCGGATGTATGGTGAGTCCTATATCCTCTACGTTCAATCCGCTTTCTACTGCAAGGCTTATTTCACTTATCAATTCAGAGGCATGGGGTGCAGCAATTCCTGCTCCAGTTACTGTGCCATCATCGTTGTAGTATATGCTGTAAAATCCTGTGGGGCTGTTCATACCCTGGCTCCTCCCATTGGCTGCCAGAGGGTATCTGGTGGCCTTTGTCCCCTTCTCTCCTGTGAACGCTATTTCAGGATCAGAATAGACAACCATGGGCATGGCATAATAATCCACTGACGCGGATTTTCCGGCTATATTCTTGGCAGCTACCTCTCCATCATAGAAAGCTCTGTGGGCAAGCATCGGTCCTCCCGTTGATACATCACCCACTGCATACACATTTGGTTCTGTTGTCATCTTTCGTTTGTCCGTCTTTATAAGGCCGTTTTCAAGTTCAACATTGAGTTTCTCCAGACCAAACCCTTCCACATTGGCCTTTCTGCCAACCGTTACGAGAACGGCATCTGTGTTTATTGTTGCTCCGGACTCCATCTTAACAAGGAATCTGGAATCCCTCTTTTCTACGTTAGCAACCTTTGAGGAAACAATAATTCTTATGCCCATCTCCTTCATTCTTCTTTCCACTGGTTTTATGAGTTCCGGGTCCATCCCGGACAGGATGGATGGCAGCATCTCAATAAGTGTAATCTGGGATCCCAGCTTTGCAAATGCAGTGCCCAGTTCCACGCCAATATACCCTCCTCCTATTATGACCATCTCCTT
Source organism: Thermoplasmata archaeon (assembly GCA_021799315.1). GTDB lineage: Archaea > Thermoplasmatota > Thermoplasmata > Thermoplasmatales > Thermoplasmataceae > Cuniculiplasma. Next base: position 17,743 of record JAJZAR010000014.1, read on the forward strand.
CGGTATAATTTTCAAGTCGAGGATTTCTCTGTTATAATAGACATCTCTGAATGCGTCTATTTTTGTAGCAGAGGATCCTGTGGCAATAACGAGATTATCACACTGATGAGTTTCTGAGCCAACCTGCACATGCTGTTTGTCAACGATCTTTGCATTACCCATGATGATCTTTACGCCATAGGATCTGCAAAGTGTTTCTATTCCGGAGACCAGCCTGTTGATCATTGTCCACTTCCAGCCCTGCCACTGGGTCATATCTATATTGTAGCTAAGCCTCATTCCCGGCAGGCTTTTCAGGTATGATATGTTATTGGCCATCTCTATCAGTGCCTTTGAGGGTATGCACCCGTAATTGAGGCATTCTCCGCCAATCTTTTCCTTCTCTATCATAAGAACTGACTTTCCCAACTGTCCAAGCCTAATGGCAGTAGAATAACCTCCTGGTCCTCCGCCTACTATAATTGCATCATATTTCATTTATTCACCTTATGAGGAATGTTATTGGATTTTCCAAATATTCTTTGACTTTCGTTATGAATCTGGCAGCATCTGCCCCGTCAATAAGTCTGTGGTCACATGAAAGGGTCAGAAACGTTTGATCATCTCCACTCTCGAAGCTCCCGTTACCCTTAGTTGATCTGTGAACGGCCAGAATTGCAACTTCAGGATAATTTATAATCGGTGTTGAAAGGAGGCCTCCTATACTTCCCACATTGGAAAGTGTGAATGTTGATCCCTGAACATCTGCTAGTGACATTCTGTTCTCTCTCGCCTTTGTGGCAAGTTCATAGATCTCTGACGATATCTGGACGACAGACTTGTTAACCGCATCTCTTACAACCGCAACTGTAAGACCGGATGGGGTATCAATAGCCACCCCAAGATTTATCTCGTGTTTCATCACATATCTTCTGTTCTGTTCATCATAGAGGGCGTTGAACTTTGGAAATTCTGAAAGAGTTACCGCCAGTGCCTTTACAAAGAATGGTGTTAGTGAAACCTTTGTACCCTTTTCCCTCATCTCTTTCATTGTTTTTGTAAGCTGGCTAATGCTCACAGATTCAGCAATCATGAAATGAGGCATGATCTGCTTGGCTTTGGTCATTTTCTCAAAAATTGTCCTCCTCAGCCCGTGCATTTCCAGTACCTGGTCCTGTTCTGAGTTTGTTGAAGGTTGTATTGGAGTTTCTTTGGGTGGTTCAGCTATGGGTTTAACAACACTATGAGGCTCTGCTGGGTGTGCTATTTTATGTTTCTCTTCTACATGAGGTTCAGGCTTCTGTTGAACCGTTGCCGGCTCCTGTTTTGCAAAGGACGGAAGTGGTGGCTCGACGGGTTTTGCCGCCACTTTAGGCTGCTCTTTCTTCTGATTCATTTCTCTTTCAGCCCTGTCAAGATCCTGAAGAGTAACTCTCCCGTTAGGCCCTGTTGGCGTAACGCTATCCATGTCTATGCCTCTATCCCTAGCTATTCTCCTTATGGTGGGAGAGGCTAGAATTCTTTTATTCTCATTGCCACTACTTTCCATCTTTCTTTCACCATCCGTAACCTTACTTACTTGTGATGCTCCTTCGTGGATCTGTTTGGCTGTTTCCTTTTTATCATCTTCCACTGCCTTGTCAGCCTGGCCCTCCTCTTCTATTTCTATGAGAGTCTCCCCAACTTTAACGACCTGACCTTCCTTGTAGCTCAGGGTTTTTACGATACCCTCCACAGGGCTGGGGATGTTTATGTTTACCTTATCGGTCATAACTTCGACCATGTCCTGATCTTTATGGACGTGATCTCCTTCCTTAACCAGCCATTTCACGACTTCTCCTTCTGTAACTCCTTCACCTATATCCGGTAGCTTGAATTTAAACATTTAGTTCACCTATACTGCTGCATTTTTTCCACAGCTTTCAAAATTCTTGTTTCATTTGGTAGATAGTATTCCTCCAATCTATACGGGAATGGGGTATCAAACCCAGTAACTCTCAATATGGGGCCCATGAGATAATCGATGGCCCTCTCACCTATGAACGCTGAAATTTCAGCGCCCATTCCAAGTGTTCTTGGTGCTTCGTGCACTATTATGGGTCTTCCAGTTTTCTTCACAGAATTCAGTACTGCTTCTCCATCATAGGGGAAGAGTGTCCTGAGGTCAATAACATCTGCATTCAGGTTATTTTTTGAAACTGTATTCATAACGACCGGTACCATTGATCCATAGGTTATAAATGTATAATCATCCCCTTCATTGATAACTGATGCTTTGCCAAGAGGAACCTCATAATCATTCTCAGGCACTTCCATTTTGGAAGCCCTGTATAACTTCTTTGGCTCCATGAATATGACCGGGTCTGGTGACTTGAGGCTCGAAAGAAGAAGACCCTTCGCATCATAGGGGTTTGAAGGAGTCACAACTGTGAGCCCAGATGTATGTGCAAAGTATGCCTCTCCGCTCTGGGAATGGTATAGCCCTCCTCGAATACCACCACCGTATGGTGTTCTCAGAACCATGGGCACAGTGTATTCTCCGCCGCTTCTATACCTCATCTTTGCAGCCTGATTCACGATCTGATCAAAGGCGGTATAGATAAAGTCCTGAAACTGTATCTCTGGCACCGCCTTTATTCCGCTGAGAGCTAATCCTATGGCCATACCTACAATTCCAAGTTCGACAAGAGGTGTATCAATAACCCTCACGTCACCATACTTGGCCTGCAATCCTTCAGTTACTCTGAAGACTCCTCCATCTATGCCAATATCCTCTCCCAGTAAAATTATGGAATCATCCTTGGACATTGCAGCATCCAATGTTGAATTAAGAGCTTGCACCATGTTCATAGAAGTCACAGGAAATCCCTCCTTTCTTCTTCCAGAACCCAATTAAGTTTTTCATACACATCCTCAAAGAGAGAATCAGGTTTTGGAGGA
>JAJZAR010000150.1 GCA_021799315.1 Thermoplasmata archaeon
TAGATCCAAGCCCTGAACTGCAAGAACAAATTCTGTGGATATGATTCTGTGAATATTATTGTTGATCTCTGTCAATTTATTTGCTGAGTTTGCACCCATGCTCACATGATCCTCCTGATTTGCACACGTAGGTATGCTGTCCGCTGATCCAGGGTATACAAGAATTTTGTTTCTGTTGCACAGTGCTGCGGCTGCATACTGTGCTATCATATATCCAGAATTCAATCCGCTATTTTCAATAAGAAATGCCGGCAATCCACTTAGGGATGTATCTGTCAATCTGGCTATTCTGCGTTCAATCATATTCCCCAGATCGACCATTGCAATGGCTAGAAAGTCGCAAACAAGTGCCACAGGTTCGCCATGGAAGTTTCCTGCTGATATATACTCCTCATCATTGACCAGAGGGTTGTCAGTTGTGGAATTCATTTCATTCACAAGAACAGACGAGACGTAGTTGATCGTGTCCAAAACTGCCCCATAAACCTGAGGCGTGCATCTTAGGGTGTAAGCATCCTGTATTTTTGTCTCATCAGCATTTTCTACGCTTTTGCTTCCTTCCAGATTATCATAGATGATCTTTCCAACAGTGCCCTGCCCTTTCTGGTTTCGTGCATCAAGAACCCACTGCCTGAAGGCTTTTTTTGTTGCTGAAAGTGCATCCATGGCCACTATGGCAGATCCAGTTGCGAGTTTCAGGTTATCCATGGCCCTGCACACCTCTACGCCTCCTATTCCTGTAATGGCGGCGGTACCGTTGATGAATGCCAGTGCCTCCTTCTCTCTCAATTTATAAGGTTCAATTCCATGTACTGTTCTTATCCGATCTGCAGAAACTCTCTTGCCGTTTTCTATAATTTCACCTTCACCAAGAAAGGCCAGAAATAGATGGGATAATGGTGCAAGATCTCCACTGGAACCCACTGATCCAAATTCAGGAACAAATATGTATATCCCGCTGTTCAGGATGTCCACGGTTTTCCTTACAAGATCTACTGTGCATCCTGAGTGCCCTCTGATCAGGCTGTTGATCCTGACAAGCAGTATGGCTCTTACCTTCTCATGGGAAAGAGGTTCTCCATAACCGGAGGAATGGCTTCGTATAAGATTTATCTGCAGGAGATCTGCCTCCTCAGGTTTAATCTTCTTATTCAACAGGCTTCCAAATCCTGTGTTGACACCGTAAATGGATTTTCCCTGTTTCATCAGCCTTTCTATGGATTCTCTCCCCTTTTTCACTCGCTCAAGGGATTCCTCTGAAATAGTGACTTTGTAATTTAGAAACACAATCTTCCTGAACTTTTCCAAGTCTAGAGTATGACCGTCAAGTTCGATGGTCTGTTCTTGATCCATATATGCCGATAGGATCAATGTTAAAAAATTCAATGGATTCTTAATATGTCTATTAAAACTGTTTTAATATGTCTATATCAAAATCGGAAGAGAATTCAAGAACTCCGCGTTTTGGGATCGATGCGTCCATAGAATCAAAGAACGATTTGCAGGCAAGATCGATCTGGCTCTTTGGCATAACTGTTAACACATTTAATCTATCCTTCTTCAATCTCAAAAATTGTCTGAATCTTATCACAGGAAATTGATTCATATCATTTCTCCATTTAGCAAGCAATGGATCGAGAAGCTCCACCTGATAAATCTTATTTTCAGATTCAATAATTTCAGCGTTGGTAGAATTTATCTTTTCGTCGGCATAAACAAGAGCCTGTATGAGCTCATTGTTTAGCAGATTATTGCGTGATTCGCCGAAGTCATTCTCCCCAATGAATGAAAAAGCCTTTCTTTCATCAGCAGTGAATTTTACTGAAATCTCTATCATACCAAGCTCAAACATATCATTCAATACCTCCAATTCATGAAGTATGCCCTTTGAAAGTCCCATATTCTCAATGCTTCCAAAACCATTTGCGATGAATTGTGAAACGAGGTCAGAAATAGTTTCAGAATAATAGCTACTGTATCGCATATTAATTTCAAAGATCCCATCTTTTATATCCATTCTATTAACAACAACAGAAGGCGCTTCCATTATTTTGTTTAAGATTTGCCACTCTTCAATGTGGTTAATTTTTTCATTGATCACATAGTGGGTACCTGATTCTTTAGCGTTGAATTTGCTTAAGAATTGCCTGTTTCTCGCAACATCTGCGAAGGAACGGGGGAAATTTATATGGAGATAGGATTTATCGCCTTCGTTCCTTATAAAAACCGGGATAGCACCTTCAACACTTTTTGTAGCACCAAATATCTCATTATTATATAATAGACCAAGTGTGCAGACTCTATCTAATTTAAGGTCTATACCCTCTATGTTCATAATAAAATAAGGAGTCAAGTTATTTAATGTTTGTCAAAATAAAACCGAGCACCCGGTCAGTCTTTTTTAGAGCAATCCAGAATCATTGTAAGAATTGATTCGGCAGGAAGATATCTATCTCATGGAAAATAGATGCTGAAAAGGCACTGCTGCTTCAATTCTTAGTAACAATAATGAATGCCATTCCCAAGTTAGCGTCTTTCTATGTTCACTTTATGTATAAGAATAAATTCTTTATTGGAAAGACTTGTGTCGTTAAGATAAATGAGATTTATGTCCAATTAAATCTCACATATCACCTTTCCATGTAACACTTATTTAAGAAATATGAGACTTAGTAGTGTGTTGCACAATTCCCCTGTATGGTAAAATACAGGGGAGTGATTGGTTTGTATGACACCAAAGCCAATCACTGCTGTAGGAAATAGAAGTACAAGAAGATATTGGATCGGTTCAAACAGGCGTTACGACAGATACAACAGATCACTCGTGAACAGGATTGAGGATCTTCTTGATCCCTCGTTCCTCCTGAACTGGAAAACACTTCTTGATGAAAATAACAGAGGAAAGAGAGGACACCCTTTCATGACACCAAATGCATTCATCACATTCCTTGCCAAACTCAGGGCAACATACAGTGTTCCTTTCAGATCTCTTGAAGGCATAGGAAGAATATTCTCCAGAGTCACAGGCATCAGATCTGTGTGCTATACCAGTATTTTCAGAAGGATCAGAAAGATCGTGCCACAACTTCCCACCACTACTGGAAAGCCTGTGGACTGTGCCATAGATTCCACAGGCTTCAAGATCACTATCAGAGGTGATTATCTGGGAAACAAATGGCACAGGAAGAGGAAAGGATGGAGCAAGCTTCATGCTGTCATATCCATAAATGATGTTTCTGTTATATCCTTTACAATCACAGACGAACATGTGCACGATGCAAAAGCAGGCAGGAAGATATTGAAATCCATCAAGGATCGTATAGGGAAGATATTCGGAGACAAGGGTTACGATTCAAAAAGAATATTCAATGACTTTGGATCCAGAACCATAATACCTCCACGAAAGAATGCATCCTCTCAGAGCAGAGGTTCTCCATCAAGGGCCAAGGTTGTAAGACAGATCAGAAAGACATCGGAGAAGGAATGGAAGGAATCTGTGGAATACGGGAAGAGATGGAATGTTGAGATCTATTTTTCCGGCTTAAAGAGAACCATGGGTGAGGTGATCAAGGCTGTCAAGCCGGAATACATTGTTCAGGAGATTGCACTGAAGGTGCAGTATTACAACATCATGAGGGAGATGACTCATGCATATTGAATTGTGCAACACACTTTCTATTTGCACAAACGAAATGAACCATTGCTTTTTTCCTTGTTTCTTCCTTACAAAGAAATGCAAATATCGTCCATTCCAAGTCTCCCACATTTTTTTCTCAATGGATTGGGACTGCGC
>JAJZAR010000151.1 GCA_021799315.1 Thermoplasmata archaeon
TCCAAAATGAAGAAGAATATACTTTACTCCATAGTGACCATAATTGTTGTTGTGGCAGTGATTCTCTCCTTTGCTTACGTTATTCCGGCCCTGGAAAAGCCAAAGAAAGTGTTGGAACTCAGCACCTATGAGAAGGTTTCAAGCTCAGATCTTTTGTCAAATGGATCTAACCATATTTATTTCATATCCTGGTATGGATGCCCAATAGGAGCTGACAATTCATGGGTTCTTTATTCACTTCTGAACTCAACTACAAACGGAAATGCAAGTAAGGATGTGATACTTCACCGCTCTTTTGTAAATACGCCTGGGCTCCTCTTTCTCAAGGGAAAACCATACGACAACATTATGGAGAATATTTCGTTCAGTTGTGCTGGTGTACCTTTTACGTTCACATCATTGTACATATACAACCAGACGCTGACTGGTACTCCATACAACCAGAGTATGGGAACGCCCGGCAGTAGTGGATATAATGCAAGCCGTATCAATGTGGGGCTGAGTATTATAAGAGACAACTTACCTGCATCTGTATATAATGTGGCAAAAGAGTATGAAACTGTGGTACCTCTAGAAAACCATACGAAGTCCATAGGAGACCTTTCTGGCCATCTGGTGACCATGATCATTCTAACAGGTCCTGATGGCACGTATGTGCATTTCTGGTTCATGTATCCTTCCTTTACATCTTCTGTTTCACCGGAACACGTATTCCAGACATACAGAACATACACACCCATTGTGAATGCAGAAGCTCAGTTGTTAAAAGCTCTTGGAGGGGCAAATGTTGCATGCGCATGAAATACACATTAAACTTTGAAAAGATCATGAAACAAAAACGTCCACTTTTGCAGAGTGTTCAATTTAAATAGATTATAATTTACAGACCTCTAAAATGATACAGAGTTTTCCCTACATATATGGGCCATAAAATCGTTTAAAAATTGAATTACCTGAATGTTTCTGATAGTTTTTCTGACTTCATCTCATTTGCGTGGGATTCAAGATATGTATACACAGATCTCTGTTTTTTGCCTGAAATCAATTTCTCTACGGCTTCGAGAGCATATTTTATTGAAATGAAATCACCAATTATGGAAATTGTGTCTCCGTAGATTGATATGAAACACTCTGTAATATCCTCAATTATGGATCTGGTCTTTCCCTGCGTACCAATGACTCTAGCCTTTATCTGGCCAATCCTGTTTGATCCTTTCTTTGCCACGTCTCTTAGGGAGAGGACAATGAGTTGAAAACCATCGTTATAGAGAAACATAGCCTTATCAGGATGGAATCCCCTGCCAATGGCCTTCACAACTTCACCAGTGATTGTGAATTTTATGGGATCAGCGTTCTCACCTGCCGTTATGGTCACTTCACCTTCCGCGGAATCTATCTCAATATTACAAGATGAAATTTCCTGTATTCTAGCCTTGGTGGATCCTTCTTTTCCAACCAGAACTGCTATTCTGTCTCTGGGTATCCTTATTACAGATACCATTTCGTCACTTCTTTCACTCATTTTCATCACCTGGAAAAACCGGAATTAAAGCACTGGGCAGATCTATACCATTCTTTAATCCGAAATTTTTCATATTATCCATATCCCTTTTAAAAAATATTCTTGCCATGGGATGTTTATAGGAAACCGCTTGCCCCATATCTATAATGTACGATTTCCGTCTGTAGCAAAGGATATTATACTCACTGAAATCTGCGTGGATGATCTTTGCCTTCTGAACCATGTTTACATACTGCTCCATAGCCTTAAGAAAGTATTCCTTCATATCCTTTTCCACAACGTCCTTGAGTTTCCTTGCTGGCTCTCTGGCTGACCCGATATACTTCATGAGTAAAACATTGTGGTTTATACCAAAGGGTGCTGGGACATTGATTTTTTTATCGCGACTCTCCAGAAGATTTGCGTATTCCTTTTGTGCCCATACATCTACAATGTTACTCTTGGTTCGTCTGAGGTTATTGAACCTTGGATCTCCATCTATATATTGCGCTATTCGCTGAAATTTAAGTGTTGACGTTTTGTATATTTTGATTACTATGGATCCTTTCGCTCCCTTGGCTCTGTATACGATCGACTCCTTCCCAGAGGAAATGGGAAAATCTAATTCAACAATATTAAACTGCTTGAAAAGCAAGTAGACTGAATCCAGAGTTCGCTTGTCGAAAACAAGACCTTCTGTCTTTCTGGATAAAAACTCAGAAAACACAAACTCATCCCTGTCGATGAGTTGCTTCAAAGCACTCCTTTCTTCCATAAATCCTACTTGAATATGTTTATCAATTCAGGCAGAGCAGAATTTCTGCTTAAATAATTGGCCTGTGTTTTAGTGTATCTGTACACAATATCTGCCTTTTCTGTCTGAAACTGCCATGGCTTTACTATGACAAGATCATTTTCTCTGATCCACATTCTCTTCTTCATTTTACCCGGAATTCTAGTTGTTCTTGTGTAACCGTCCTCACACATCACTGAAAGATGTGATCCTCCGGAAAGCTTTTCCACTATACCGTATAGTTCTCCCTTTCGTTTATTGGGAACAATAACTCTTGTAATATTTTCTTCTTCAGTATTTTCTGGCATCTATACCTCTCATATTGATACTGTCTTATTGTAACTGAATATATTTACTTTTACTGCATATTGACATCCCAATTTTGGATCAGTAGAAATAGCTTTAGACTACCAAGAACCTATTGGAAGCGACATTTTTGTTTTTTCTTACGTGACCTCATACTTATATTGAATGATTTGCTAAACAGCAATACTCCATTGCCAGAAATCCCAAACACTGAAGCCATGCAATTCCTGAGCCATTTACCTTTTTGCTGACATAAGTTTTGAGTAGATAAAGAAAAAATTATCCTTGCCACTAGTTCTGTTCATTAAGTTTCATATTATTTCTATCGTCGTGATAGATTCGTTCAGTGCCAATCATGTATTATTTCAAATCAATCACAGTAAGGGCCATATTTCACTCATAATAGTATGCCCATTTTATAACGTGCAAAAACAAAAATTATTGTGGTTGTTTTATTCCAAAATTGCGTATTTCGAAGAATCTGGAAACAACCTCTTTCATGAGCTTCACATTACGGCCTTCTTTACCTATAACCTTGCCCACTTCATTGGGATCCACGCCAACCTGAACATCTATCTGACCCTGCTTCCAGTAAATATCGATCTCCTTGACGCCATTTCTGTAATAGAGATTTTTTACAAAGACAAGAATGTCCCTTGAAAATTCTGCCACAAGTATGTGTTTATTTACTTTCTCCTTTAGAATTGGAATGGCATTGGGGTTTCGTTTGAACAGATCGGAAAGCTTTCTCTCGGGAACAATGAAAACAACCATGTCTTCATTTTCCATGCATTCCTTTATTTCCACATGTGTAACCTTTTCAAAGAGATTCCTGTATTCCATTATCCTGTTGTCAATGACTACGCCCTTAGAAGTCAAGATCACTCACCCTTAGATGACACATTCCCCTTGTATACAAGGTTCACGGCCCCTGTACCCAGTGTTATGGGCTGCCCTACTATGATGTTTTCTGCAACACCTGTCAATGTATCTGTCTCACCAACTATACCAGCTCTCATGAGATGTTTCACCGTTATTTCAAAGGCAGCTCTGGCAAGTACACTGCTCTTCCTTCCAGAAATACCCTGTCTTCCCACAGCCCTAACGCCTCCTTCAAAGGTCATCATATCAGCCACAACCATAAGA
>JAJZAR010000015.1 GCA_021799315.1 Thermoplasmata archaeon
GAATATGTTCTTAGGCTGAGCTCCACCAGTAAGAATTATGTGTGCTCCGTTACCGAATGTGAGTCCTCCGGATATCTGGAAAATCCACACTGAACTTGAGTTGCCAGTGAGTGTTATGTTTGTCGAGATATATACTCCGGTTCCCCATTTGTAAAGGCCAGGTACCAATGTCATTCCGTTTAAGTTTCCAGATCCGAGGTTTACATAATTAGGATTGGCTATTCCTGCAGCATCAGTATATGCTGTCTGCATATCTCCGACTGCTGTTGTGAGCATTGCAGGAGTAGGTGGTGCATATGTGGCTGCGTACACCTTCCCTGTGACCATCGATGAGGTGGCAAACTGGGTGGTTGAATTCAAGACCAATGAGAATCCTGTTATGTAAGTACTGGCAGCAGGGCTGACACCTATATTACCAACAATGGATGTTGTTCCCGTGGTAGAGATTCCGGTTTCTGCCAGAACTGCGTAATTGGCCGCTGTTCCGAGATTAACTGGAGATAGGATTACGGGGGGCATCTTTGTAAATGTTATGGTAATTGGAAGTGCTGCTCCGACAACATTTGCCGAACCTGTATTTGATGTTGTGTTAAATCCAGGCACGGTACCTATTGTATAGGTATATGATCCATTTACAACGGAGAAAACTGTTGAGTTTGTTGTTGACGTTTCTGATACACTGTTAAGTGTAACTTCCCACTGCGTTCCCGATGTCAGTCCAGATTCTGTGAATGTAACGTTGTACTTCTCAGGAGGTATAATCTTAGCCACTGAGGGAGAAGTTATTATATCGGCGTCAAGGGTAACAGCGGTTTGTGTCAAGGCGAGACCGGTCATGTTTGTACCGGCGCCAATTGTGATGGCTGTTGCCGAGAGTATTATGCCATAAAATGATGCACCTGTTCCTATAGTTGCTCCGCTTGAAACTTGCCAGAATATGTTCTTAGCCTGGGCTCCACCACTAAGAATTATGTGTGCTCCGTTACCGAATGTGAGTCCTCCAGATATCTGGAAAATCCAAACTGAGCTTGAGTTGCCAGTGAGTGTTAAGTTTGTTGATATGGATACTGCAGTATCCCATTTGTAAAGGCCAGGTACCAATGTCATTCCGTTTAAGTTTCCAGATCCGAGGTTTACATAATTAGGATTGGCTATTCCTGCAGCATCAGTATATGCTGTTGTCATATTGCCCACAGCTGTTGTGAGTATTGCAGGAGTAGGTGATGCATATGTGGCTGCGTACACTTTCCCGGTAACGAGTGGGGATGTGGCAAACTGTCCTGTTGAATTCAATGTCAATGTGAATCCTGTTATGTAAGTACTGGCAGCAGGGCTGACAGCTATGTTACCAGCAATGGACGATGTTCCAGTGTTTGTGATTCCAGTTTCTGTTAGAATCGTGTAATTGGCTGCTGTTCCAAGATTCACTGGAGCTAGGGATACTGGAGCCAATTTTGTAAACGTTATGGTAATTGGAAGTGCTGCTCCGGTAACATTTGCGAAACCTGCACTTGGTGTTGTGTTAAATCCAGCAACAGTACCTATTGTATAGGCATATGATCCGTTTACCATAGAGAAAACTATTGAGTTTGCTGTTGACATTTCTGATACACTGTTAAGTGTAACTTCCCACTGTGTTCCCGATGTCAGTCCCGATGCAGTGAATGTAACGTTGTAAGACACGGCTATAAAGGAACTGGACGAAACACCAGGGTTACCAGAACTCTGGGGCTGGTCCATAAAGAACAAACTTGACGATAAAACCAGTATAAACGAAACGAGAATGACTAGCGCTATTTTTTTTCCATGTTTTTTATTCATGAAATTGTATCATAAATACATATATAGATTAGTAGTATTTTTTTAATAATCAATAAACTTAATTAGTAAAAGATTCCAAGTGTCATGAAGTGGCGCATTTTCTTGGGAATTCCGACTCATCAAAAATATTCGAGTTATGATACCTCACGCGCATATGATCATGTTTTTCGGAAGGCGTAAGGTCCCTGTAATTCACGGCAATAAGAAGAGGAGTCCAGTTCATGAACTATTATGGTAGACCACAGAATGGAGATTGATCTCAATAAGGACTAGGCATCACTCTATTTCATCGATGGAATAGAGCAGACAATATCTGCACTGGAGGATTCCCTCCAGTGTGGTAATATCTGGTAGTCAAGAACCGATCCCATGATCCTGCAATGAGCCTCGAAGCCATGGAAGATAATCAAAATCACCGGATGTTAAACTAGAAACTATAACAAAGAAAATTAAATATAGTATTGCAATCAGAAATTATGAAACACGCAAGAGAAGGAAATCACCTTATACTGAAGCTTGACAGCGGCGAAGAAATAATTCAGACTATTGAGAAAGTGTTACTGAGTGAGAACATAAAGAATGGGTACATTCTCTCGGGCCTTGGAGCAGGGACGGGAATTGAAATAGGTTCTCTTGTGGGAAAAACATATGTGAAAGAAACCTTAAATGAACGCCATGAAATAATTTCATTCAATGGGTCTATCACTGAAGGGAGTCCAAGAATGCATATACATATAACTCTTGCCGGAGAAGATCACATAGCAAGAGGAGGTCATCTTTTCAGCGGCAAGGCAGATCCTTTGATGGAAATTGCAATTGTCATCTTAGATAAAATCAAAATGACCAGGAAACTCGAAGAGCACAGTGGAATGAATGAACTCACTTTCGTGTGAGCAATTCCTTAACGAGTTCCTCATGCCAGGGTTCTTTATTTTTCAGTTTTGACATAACGTAGGGAATGGCATTCTCTCCCAACCCATAGTCACTTATTTTCATTTTTAGATCCAACGTATCCAATAATTCTTGTATGAGAAAGGCTGCGTTTTCAGGATCTTCATCCTTTCCAGTTATAGCGGAAGCAACCTTGCCCATCTCTTCTGGATAATACTTTTCATAGTATTTGACTACAAGAGGAAGCGTAAGGCATGATGTTATACCGTGGGGAATTTCATACTTTGCCCCTATGATCTTTCCAATATTATGACTTATGCCCATTGGAGAATCATATACCTGAAAATACGAATACCAGGAGGCGATCTGGCATTCTAGATGAGCTTGCTCAGTATCCGAATTTAAATTTCTGGCTAGCATACCTATTGCTTTAAAAGCAGCAATCTTGGCAATGGCAGAAATGTTTTCATGTATGACAGTTTCTATGCAGTGATCGAGAGCCCTTATTCCAGATGTGACCCACAGCCTCTTTGGTGTTTCCATGGTCATCTGGGGGTCAAGTATTACGCACCATGGTGTGATTTTTTTATCCCTGACACCTTGCTTTTCACCACCACTGGAGAAGCCGGCAATGTGAGAGAATTCTGCGGCAGAAAGGGTTGTTGGAATTGCGATCTGTTTACTTTCTGCGTTAAAGTAATACCTCAGCACCTTACCAGAATCAATAACACTTCCACCTCCGATTGAAATAATACAGTCACACCTTGCATTTCTATATGTTTCAATTGCGTGCTCAATCTCCTCCATTGGAGAATGCTGGGAAATCTGGTTGTATAATTCGAAATCACAGTGAATAGAGTCAAGTATCTTCTTAAAGCCCTCTGTGGATGAAACGGATCTGCCCGTCAAAATAAGAGGATTTTTTAATTTTTCAGATTCCAAGATTTCATGAATTCGTGCCACAGATCCTTGTCCATAAATAACTCTGTCAATGGGCAGATAATTAAAGGTGTCAATCAATTGTACCACGACATATTGTAATCTGGAACCTCAATCTTTTTCCCGGTGTCTGTAAGCCACAGGTGATCATAGGTTTCGATCATAACTGCCACTTCATCAGTTCCTTCTTTGCCCAGAGCTCCTTCAACTGCCCCTGGTTGCGGCCCATGGGTAATTCCCCTCACATGGAGTGTAATTGAGCCTGGCTCTATGCCCTTTCGACTCATAAAATTCCCCGAGGAATAAAAAAGAAATTCATCCACGTCTATGTTGTTATGGTAATAGGATATGGGAACGCTTCTTGGATGAAAATCAAACTTCCTGGGAAGAAAGGTGCCCACCATCATAGACTTGGAAGAGAATGTTTCATGCACAGGAGGTGGCATATGCAGTTTGCCCACTATGGGCGCCATGGATGAAACATTTATGGCAAATGGATAGAGATATCCATCCCATCCCTCCACATCAAGAGGATTCATATCCATTTCCTCCTCAATAAATCGGTCTTCATATTCGATGAAGATCTTGAAACTGCCCTTATTGTTCTGAGGTTTCTGCAATACTGGAACACGAATGTCCCTTGAATAATAGGGCGTACCTTCCTTCAATTGCCCATAGCGATTTAGATACCTTGTAGGAATGGTTATATCATCCATGCTCTGGAATATGAGTATATAGCATGGGGAATCGTAATCCAGTCTGAAGGTCAAACCCTTAGGAACGTATAAATAATCTCCCTGTGAAAAATTCAATATGCCCATTGGGGATACCATTTTTCCAGAACCCTCGTGGATGAAAAACAACATCTCATAGAGAGCATTTCTGTAGAATGTGTCTTCACTGTGATCCTTAGGTTTCAGTATCTGGATCTTAATCCTATCGTTCATCATAACCGTCTGTTTTCCATCCACTATGCTCCCTTTCCTGTCCAGAGATCCTGTTTTCAGGTGCCTGTGCATGTAAAGGTTATCCGTTTTCTTTTCGACATCCTTTTTTACCTCTCGGAATGACTTTATTCTGGTTGGTTCGTTAAGATGATAAAGAAGTGAATATGCACCCTCAAAACTATCTTCACCAAATAATTCCTCTCTTCTCAATTCGTTTCTATTATCATAAGTGTGCCTGCTCTCAGGCAACTTTCCCTGTTTTACATAAAATACCATCCTAAATCACCTTATTTTTTAAACTTCCCAATACATCAGATCTGATCTCAACTGTGTCTCCCGCCCTTAACCATGGCCTGAAACCGTCTCCTCTTTCGAAAATGCAACCTCCTGGCATTGTTCCCGTCATAAGAATATCTCCGGCTTTCAACTCTGTGCCCATGGAGCAATATTCTATCAATTTTGGGATGCCCCAATAAATATCCTTCATATTGGAATCCGAAAATTGCTCACCGTTAATATAGGATTTCACACCTATATCGAAAGACTTTCCATTCCATAACCCATCCAGTTCATCAATTGTAGTAATGTAAGGACCCATACTCGTAGCAAAATCCTTGGACTTCGAAGGGCCAAGGTTCAGTTTAGATTCCACATTTGCCCATATATCTCTGGCGCTCCAGTCATTCATAAGTGTCAGACCAAGCACGTGATCCATTGCGTCGGACGATGCTATGTCTCTTCCACCCTTGCTCAGAACTATTCCTATCTCTACTTCAAGATCAAGTTTATCTGTGAAGTCTGGCTTTACCAGATCTGCACCTGAAGGTATCAATGAATCTCTGTTGGTAAAATAGTATATTGGCACCTGAAACCACTGGTCAATCATTCCCAGCCCTCTGGATTTTCGTGAATTTCGTACATGCTCCTCGAATGCATAAAAATCCCTTATCTGATTTACATGCTGAATTGGTATCTCTTTTTTAAAATCAATATTTAAAGGCTTCAATTCTCCCGTCCTTACCAAGACATCTACTTTTTCAGAAATAGACATACAATTATCTTCCCAGGGAATATCCGTAATACCTGTTATGTCGTAATACTGGCCTTGTACGTAAGCAAAGGGGAACAAGTGCCCTGACACGGACCCGTAGCCAAATTTCATTCTTCCCTTACCTCAGAGGTTTCCTCTTCTTGCCTGATCCTGTTCTATGGATTGAAACAGAGCCTTAAAATTGCCCTTTCCGAAGGATGTTGCTCCTTTCCTCTGAATAATCTCATAGAAGAAGGTGGGCCGGTCCGATGTTGGTTTTGTAAATATCTGAAGAAGGTATCCATCATCATCCCTGTCCACGAGTATATTGAGTTCCTGCAACTTTTTAAGGTCCTCGTCTATCTTTCCAACTCTTTCTGACATTTCCTTGTAATATGAAGGAGGGGCTTGCTGAAATTGTACACCATGTTTTTTGAGGTTTCCAACAGTCTTTATGATGTCATCTGTGTGAATTGCAATATGCTGGACACCTGGCATGTGATAATAGTCCAGATATTCCTGAATTTGTGACTTTTTCTTTCCTGGCGCGGGCTCATTAATGGGGAACACAATCTTTCTATTATTATAATGCACCACCTTCGATCTGAGAGAGGAATATTCTGTACTGATGTCTTTGTCATCGAAGCTTATGAGCGGTTCGAATCCCATTCCATCAACATAATAATCAACCCAGCTTTGCATTTTTTTATCTTCAACGTTCCCCACAATGTGGTCAAATCTTGTTATTCCTGAATCCTGAGACTCCTGTTCTTCGTAGGGCTCAAAATTTGGTGGTAAATCTGAGTCGTATTCAGAATAGTCCATCAGTGAGTGGATGGTTTCGCCATAGGTCTGAGCTACAGCCTTTTCTATGTGCCCATTATCTGTCGTTATTCTTTCGGGACTGGATACCTTCACGATTTTGCGCTCTTTTATATCATTGAGCACATCGTCAAGATTGTTGACCCTTAGGGTAATGTCCTTCACGCCGTCGCCATGCAATTTAACATGGTTTGATATTTCACTATCCGGGTGAATAGAGTTGGTCAGCATTACTTTCACTTTCCCCTGCTGCATAAGATAGGATACTCTGTCACGAACTCCTGTTTCTGGACCGGAATAACCCAGTGTTTTAAAGCCTAAGCCATACTTATGATAAAATGCCCATTGCTTTGCTGAGCCCACATAAAATTCTACATAATCCACTCTGTCGAGTGCTTTGGAAGACATATTTGAGTATTCTAATAGCGGTATAATAAGATTTCCCCAGCATTTAAATACTGCAATGATAGTGTGTATCACAGAGATCATAGCATTTTCTGCTCTGGCATTAAAAATCTCAGGATGTTACTCCGGAATTGAAAGTAATATTTATATAAGAATTGAATTTGTAGAGTCCAATGAAGGATGTCAGGACGGGTGACAGGGCAGTATCTTCCATAATTGCAACAATTCTGCTTATTGGAATCACTGTTGTTCTCGCAGCTACACTCATTACCGTTCTGTCCGGATTTACAAATTCGTCCCATCTCGAAAATGTAAGTTCTTCTTTGTCCCTGAGTAATAAGGTAAAAAATACAGACGGAAATAGTGTTTATTACCTCAATGTTTCCTCGGTCAGTGTTTCACCACCATTAGGTCAAATAACTGTTGAAATTTTTAATGGGTCATCCCTTCTGTATGATGGACCGATTACAAATAGCGCATCTGGCAATGTCACTTTCTCATTTCCTTCTCCAGATTTCTCAGCAGGAAATGTAATATCAATTACTTTAAAAGGAAAAAATAGTACCATTACTACAATAGAGTTGATTTACGCTTCTACGGTATTTTCCACAGTGTCTCCGTCATACTGATTTATTCTTGGATAGAAAATCCACAATTGACTGCAACGGCTTACTGTCAATGAAACATGAATTATGATTGCATAGGGAGTATTCATTAACACCTATCTTCTCGTCTTTCAGGAAAAAGAGGTCTTTGCTTGTCACTTCTCTCAGGTTAGCCGCGATATTCTCAACTTCAGTGAGGTCCTTAAACTGCCCCTTTATCACATAACAATTTAGACGAATCAGTTCTGTGTCCAGTCTGGAAGTGAAAAAAGATGGATATTTTTTAATGTTTTCCATGGTTTCATCAGTCGAAAATGGTAAGGGTTCCTGAAAATCTGAAGTAAGAGATTGAAACATTAATGCTCTTTCGTATGCTGAAAATTGGGAAGGCATTGAGGAATCTTCCTGTGAGTTTAATGTACCTATAAAAGAACTTTCACCAGTGTTGTTATATTTTTCGAGCTCGCGCTTGGATATTAATGTAAGTGTGTCAAGAAGTTCTTCTGCTTCCCTCACGGAAACTGAATCTCCAACTGCCATACCATATCTAAACAACCCCACGGAAATAAATGAATAGTCAGAGAAAAATCCAGGAACTTCGTTTCCTTCGCCATATTGAATGTGAAGACATTTGCCATCTTTTACATAATTTTTCAACAAAAAGTCGTTCAGATCCTTTGCCAGGTTGTAAATCTCTTTTGATCCCGTTGCATAATAGGCAACACTTAGATTATACAACATGAAACCGTTAAGATCTCCACATATCTTGGTATCAGTAAGAGGCCTGTTTCTCCTCTCTCTGACCTGCCCAAGTGTTTTGAGCTGTTCCTTGATTTCCGGTGTTAACCAGAATAGGCCATCTTCAGAAAACTTTTTTAACTCCGAGGATTCATTATCAAGATACAATATATTTTCCCCATCGGAAGTCCCCTTAACGCTGTCCAGAAAATTTCCCTCTTCCATAACATTGAATAATTTCATGAAAACTTCATAATTGTCTTTGAGCGCATTTACAATCTCACCGTGCTTCCAAAGATAATATTTTCCTTCCCGACCATCGGAATCGGCATCCATTGCTGTGTAGAAACCACCATCACTGGATCTGAAGTTTGAAGAGAGAAAACTGAGGATCTCAAAAATAATATCTTTGTAAAATGTCTTTCCCGTAGAAATGAAGGTCTCGGAGAGTGCACCGATTAATCCTGCCTGATCATATAACATCTTTTCAAAGTGAGGAATTTTCCAACTTGGATCTGTAGCGTAGCGATGTATACCCCCGCCGATCTGATCATAAATTCCACCCATCCTCATTGCTCCTATGGTATTCTCAACCAAATCTGGCATATTGCTATCTCCCTTGCTTCTAGACGCTCTGAGGATAAATGACAGGATATGTGGAGAAGGGAACTTCATGGTGTTTCCAAAGCCCCCGTATGACCTGTCATACGTCTTTGAAAATTGCTTCAGAGCCTGTTCGATTAATTCAGGAGAATATTCTCCATGGCCCATAATCTGGTTTCTTTTTGCAAGCTCATTTTTATTTTCACTGGATTTTCTCAGAATCTGATCTGGATTATCCACCCAAAGATTGTATATGTCTCCAAGGAGTTCAGTTATTCCCATAGAGCCATACCTTGTGGTTGGAGGGATGTATGTGAAAGCGAAAACGGGAAGGAGATTCGGCGTTAAGATAATATTAAGTGGCCATCCAGCAGAACCTGTAGTTCTCTGAGAAAAGTTTATGAAAACAGAGTCTACATCTGGACGTTCTTCCCTGTCAACCTTAATACTCACATATCTTTCATTCATAAATGTCCCAATCTTCTCCTGACTGAAACTTTCGCGTTCCATCACATGGCACCAATGGCATGTTGAATATCCTATGCTCAGGAAAATTAGCTTATTTTCTTTTTTGGCGCGATCGAAGGCCTCCTGACCCCAGGGATACCAGTCGACAGGATTCGTGGCATGTTGTTGCAAGTATGGACTCTTTTCTCCAATCAGATGATTCTTCATTCCTACAGACATTGTATACCACTATGAAAAACTATTATTATTAATCATGCATCGTTTGTCCATGCAACAAATTGCCATATTGGTCAGGCATGGCGAGAGCGAAGCCAATGCGAAAGGCATAATATCAAGGGATATTAATAAATTTCCTCTTACCCCTTTGGGCAGAGAACAGGCAAGAAACTCGGGAAAGCAATTGGCTGAGTTCAAATCCCTTATAAATGGAGTTTATTCCAGCCCACTGCTAAGAGCTCAGCAAACAGCGCAGGAATTCCTAACGGGTATGAATCTGAGTAAGAATATTGAGATACTTGACGGATTAACAGAAACGTACTTCGGGGAACATAATAATATCCCAATTTCTGAATTTCCAGTTTATCATAAAAAACAATTCGGAATTGAACCCTTTGAAGATAACGGGAAGAGAATTCTTAATGCAATAATGAACAGAGAAGGCATGAATTTGTATTTTTCTCATATGTTACCCATAAAAGCTACTGTGTGCAACCTCCTTGATATTATGGAAGAGGATGCAAGAAGCATTATTATTAAAAATGCCTCACTTACAGTTTTGGAACCCGAAAATGGGAAAGTTCATTCCATAGGAGCTCTCGAACTCTCTGAAAGATTGAAAGGTATACTTCATTCTTTCTCCAGATAATTTATTCCTTCATGCCTTTTTCCTGAAAGCTTGTCAAAGACTGCTGTGCTTTCCCTTGTTGTTTATATCAACTTTAGTTGTGAAAGAATAGCTTATCAGTGATACAAAGGAGAGGATGACAGCCAGAACAAAGAAAATTTCCAGCATTGTGAACTTTATGAAATACAGTGCGATCAGGCCTGCAATAACAGAACCTATGCCTTTTCCGGCATACTGTAACGTAAAATACACCCCAAGAACATTTTCCTTACCTTCAATACTGGAAGAAGAGAAGAGTGTTGGTATTGCAGCTATTTCATAAATTGTGAATCCTGTAATGAATGGTACTATACTTAATAGAGCCAAAACCGCAATTGGTTTAAGGAATAGAACGCCAAAAAATATTACAGTTCCGGAAAAGACAATCAATAAGGATAAACGAAATATGTTGAAAGGTTTCTTCCTGTTTACCACCTCTGAAAGGATAACAGCTATAATTCCAGAAATGAGAACCGCCACAAAAATTATTATCCCATAATAGAGAAACCCCAGATCAATATAATATGTTCTTTGAAGGATAAAGAAAAAGAGAAATGTGACCATTGCAAGGGAAAATGAAGAGGTGAGGATAGTTATCGATTTTCTACCTTGTCCTTTATGGTGTTCCACAACTTCATTTTCATTGAACCTCTCGTGAACACCTTTTATAACCAGAATAGCCAGAACACCAAGTACTGCAGATATGAGGAAAAAGTTTCTGATGCCAATATAATTTCCTATTATGGAAGAAAACCCCAATCCTCCGAGAAAAGCAAAACCAATACCCATACCAGTGAATGCCATAGCTGTGGTTCTTCGATCTTCAGGCACAGCATCAATGGATAAGGCAGTAATTGGAGAACTGATTGCGCCCATACCTTCTATAAATCTTCCCAGAATCAATACGTAAATATCACCAGTGAGGAAACAGATCACGTTTCCGATTATGAACAAAGAAAGGCCAAAGTAAATGTAGTTCTTTTTACCAACTTTTCTGTACAGATAGGTGCTTGGAAGTTGCATTGCAGCCATGGCGATCTCATAACTTCCTAAGGCTAAGCCTGCAAGAAAATAGTTTGAAGTCAAGGTTTTAGCGTATATCACTATGAGAGGTATGAGGAAAAAGATCCCCGTCAGCCTCAAGAAATGAACAAGAGCGAGTTTCGAAAGCGTAGATCTGGCTTCTCTACTCAGAGGTGTCGTTGAATTCATTTATATCTGACATATACGTCCTTAGATATAATATGACCAACGCTTTTTAGAAATGACTCATCCTCTTCTGTAAATGCCCTGGGCATGTCAGAGTCAATATCCACCTCCCCTACCAATTGATCCTTATGCCATATGGGAACCACAAGTTCTGACTTTGTTTCAATTGAGCATGACAGATATTCAGTATTTGCACTGACGTCAGGTTCATTGACAATTTCCTTTTTTGCTATTGCCTGACCACAGAGACCTTCTCCTATGGGTATAAGCGTGTGCTCTGTTGGACGGCCAACAAAGGTTTCTAGCCTGAGATTTGTTCCATCAATTATGTAAATTCCGACCCAATTGTATTTGGAATTCTTCGATTTAAGGTATGAACAAATCTCGTGAAGAAGTCCATCACCGTCCTTCGATGCCATCGCTGAAATTTCTTCAATCTGTTTGCCAAAGGATATTTCCATAGTGGGGCATTTCAGCAATAATTAATAAAATATCTCTTTTCATTACATTTTTCCATAAACAATGGGAATATCATTGGAACCTGGAGTTGCCTTATGGAATTATCATTGAAATAGAATACTGAGTAATCCCGAATTAAGATGATGGCTACGAGAAAATTGAGCTTAATTAAAATGATTACATGTCTACGTGTATGGAAACAGAATTGTAAAACTTCGGGTATTGCTTAAGCCCCCTTTTGAATTCATAGCTTATTGTTTCTTTCTGCTACCCTCAGTTACTGGTTCCAAACGAAGAACTCCCATGTGAAAATCATATTCATATAAGAGTAAACATGATGGCAGTTGCATTGTCGCGTCCACCATGTTCCATCGCACGATTTACAAGTTCGTCTGCGCACTTCTCGTCGTTCTTTGAATCTACAATAATCTTCTCTATCTCCTTCAGAGGAACAAGATCCGTGACCCCGTCAGTTGCAAGACAGATTCTATCCCCTCCCTTTAAGTCCAGGAAGCCTGAACATATGGGGAACAGCCTTCTGAAGCCCAGACAGGATGTCAATCTTCCAGTTTCCAGATCCCTATGCATCGCATTTAGAAGGTGGATGCTTTTTCCCGCTCTTATATGAAAAATACTGCTGTCTCCAGAAGTGGCGTAATATAGTTTATGCCCCAGAACGAAGCAACCTACAAAGGTTGTGGCCATACCCTTATTCTGGCTATTATTCGCCTCGACAATTGCTGAATTGGCATTTTCTACTGCGCGAATAAGAGCTTTCATGGGATCCCCATCAGCAGCAATTGAAAACTTCAACATTTTTTCCATGAAAGTCTGAACGGATATTTCACTGGCTATCTCCCCGGCTGGTCTCCCACCAACACCATCTGCAACACATGCACAAATGAAATCTATGCTTTTGTCACCAGTGGAGGAAATGCCTGACAAAAATTGAGCTGAGTCTTCATTGTTCTCCTTAACGTAACCATTTTTAGTGCATAATCCAAAATATTTGGTGTTGGTTTCACTTGCATCAGACATCATATATGATCGTTGAAGTCTAATTATCTTTTTCCCTGCTTCCCCTGTGGAACAGGGCCAACATAGCCGGGAAATAGAATGTTCTGATAACGAAGGTATCTATCAGTAGGGAAATAACAAATGCTATTCCCAGTTCTTCAAGGAATGCTACAGGTATAAATGCCAGTGAACCAAGAGATATGGCCAGAATTATGCCCAGGGCAGTAACTGTATTTGCACTTGATGCCATACCTCTTCTCAACCCCTCATTGAATCCTCTCTTGTCCACTTCTTCTATGACTCTCGAAGATATGAATACAGTGTAGTCATTTCCCAAGCTGAAGAGAATGATGAATAATATTATTGGTATAAGATAGATCAGAGCAATGTGAAGTATGTAAAGCGAAATAAAATAGAGAATAAAGGTGCTCCATGATATACTGAACAGAGTTCCTGTTATGGATATAACCGGGTATCTTATCTTCCTGAAGGCAACCAATAGTATTACAAATATGGCTATCACAATAAAAATTTCCAATTCAGAGTATATTCTTGCATTCTGGGCTTTTTCATCAATTACTGTGGATGTTATCCCTCCCACTAAATAGGAATTGTTCTCTCTTAAATTACTCACAAGTTTTAGGGCTGTCGCACCATAGGGAGATGTTTTCAATGACAGAATATACACAAAGTAATTTCCATTCTGAATCTCATAGGAGCTATAGTTCACAGCGCTGGTAACATTTCTTCCGGAAATGAAAGGTCCGGATATGGATTTTACATCCGCGAGTTTTGAAAGATTGGTTGCCACAGCCATGAGTTTAGCTTGCTGTGCATTGCTCAAAGTGGCATTGTGAAAGTCAGATTTGTATATAACGAAGGTAGGGAATATATTACCGGAACCGAAATGCTCGTCAATGGCGTTTAGAGCCTGCACACTACTCAGGGATTCAGGAAGTCCTGTATTGAAGTTGTAAGTTGTTGGAACACTGAGGAAGAAGTAAAATCCAGCGGAGCCAACAATGATTATGACAATGGCCACTGCAAGTGCTCTCTTTTGAGAGAATGCCGCTGCTTTGTAAAACCTCCTCTTCTTGGCATCTTCCTCCACCATGGGTTTTGAACCGATCTTCATCAATAGTCTTTTCTTGAGGAATGACATTGCGATGGGCAGTAGAGTTGTCTGCAGCAAAACAGTATATATTATCGCCTGGAACAGCACGATCCCCCATGAGAAGAATTCGGAAACGAGTGAGAATGTCAGGAGTGTAAATGCAACAGTTATTCCGCTTATAACAACAGCCTTTCCCGCTCTGCTGATAGATATTTCAAGAGCCTCTTCTTTACTCTTCCCCTCCCTTACTTCCTGTTTGTATCTTGCCAGAAGGAACACGAGATAATCTGTAGAAACACCAAGTATGACCGCGGTGAGTGTGTAATTAACGATGAAGCTTACGCTTCCTGTTAACACGCCCGCTATGAAAACTGATACGTAACCTAACAGAAGGGATATGCCGACAAAAATCAGTCCGAGTATGGATGCCCAGTAGGAAACAATGGTCACAAATATGGCTATAAGAAGAAATATGAATATCAATCCAAATGCAAAGCCTGATTTTGCTGTTACCTGCGATGTCTGGTAAGAAATGGCCCCGTTTCCGGTTACATTTGCCCTGTTTCCGAATATGTTATTGGCTTCTTTTTGGATTGTTGGAAAGGCTATTTCTGCCGGAGACGAACCATTTTTGTATTCATAACCAGATTTCACATTAAAATCCACTGACACAAGGAATATCTTATGATCTGGACTGACAGATTGTGCCAGTATGAAAGAGGGTGCACCAAGGACGCCGAAATATCTGATATAAATATATCCAGGATTTTGATAGTTTGCTGCAGAGTAAACAAGTTCCCATGAAACATTGTATGGAGTGGTACCAGAAATATAGTAAGCTGTAGCTTTGCTTATTGATTTTGGGTTTGTATAATTCATGAATGACGTTGAATGCACTATGGAAGTTGTGAAGCTTGTGACGCCAAATACATCCCTAATGGCAATCTGTGAAGAATTTTCAACTGCCAGAACAGGAGTTGTTGATTGATTTTTTACCTGATCCAGAAAGGTTTTTTCAAACAAACTGCCATTGTATCCGGCATTACTTGCAGCCATTGGGATATAGCTACTCTTGAAACCCAGTTGTCCCCACTGGTTATAGAAGGCTTCAGGGAATGTGAAGAAGGATTGTGCCATCGCAGATATGGAATTGTAATCTGCATCGATATATGAAGAGGAATATTTCAGAGTCACATTATCCAGATATGACGAGTAGGCTGTATATACGGAACTTGTTGAACTTATATTCAAAAACCCCTGTTTCATAATTGAACTTTGCAAAGATAGAGTTTGGTTTGCCAGATCCGTATTATTTAATGGATTTCCATAAATAACTATGGAAAGGGACTGGTTTGTAGAAGTAAAATTGCTCAGAATAACTCCTGCTTCTGCAGATTCCGTATGTGTAGGAGACGTACTGGAATTGGTGTAATTAAGATAGGATGAATAACCAAATATAGCTGGCACAGACAATAACAACACAACGATCCAGATTATTAGTATCAGATATTTTCTCTTCAAGAGGGTTTTACCCAAATTCATGATGATGTATTAAAATGCAAACTATAAACTGAAATAAAAAATATTTTTACACAAAAAAAGAAAAATGGAGATCGAATCTTAGGTCAAAAATTTATATTAGGTGTATATCCTTTATCAAATGGATTCTACAGATAAGAAAATACTTTTTTTTCTTCTTAAAGATGGTCGAATGCCCCAGCGGCAAATTGCTAAAAGCATTGGAATTTCTGCTCAAACGCTGAATTACAGAATGTCAAAATTAATTGAGGATGGCGTTATTCAAGACTTTGGGATAAAAGTTAATCCTTCCATTTATGGAAAGGTGGAAGGTTACGCTGCTTTTGTGAGCGATCATGAATTGACCGATGGATATTCTCTCATCATGAAATGCCTGGAAAAGATCACGCTATATGGCTTCACCGGGAACAGTAAGGAAGAAGTTGAGCAAATCATACTTGAAAAATCTAAGGAGTTGGGGAATCCAGTTATGAAGTATATGCCAGAATCCATCTCATACAGTGGGAACTCTAAATCAATAGATGATCTGATCATAGAGCAGTTGAGAAAGTATCCAAGGGAAACATTATCTGTGATTGCAAAAAACATTGAAATCCCAAGAATGAGCGTTAAAAGGAGATATAATTTCCTGAGAAAAAACAATATTCTTGGCGTGATTACTAAGGTAGATCTTTCAAAAACAGATGGTGTTGTTTTCAGCATTTTTACCCCATCTCCAGCCAGAGTTGCAGAAATTCTTGAAGATATAACATTTTTAGAAATATCAGACTCCTCATCTGGAGTTTTCCTGTGCTTTGCTCAAAATATGACTGAGGCAAAAAAATTCATTGATAACGCTAGGCGTGAGGAAAAAAATAGTGAAGTGATGGTAGTTTACGATTATGATATAAAGACATAATAAAGCGTTCCAATCAATAATGGTTAATTAGTTATATGCAATTAATTATCGTGCTGTCAAGAAGGGTACAATCCGTTTCAGAGTCTGCCACAGTTTCATCATCTACAAGAGCCGCGGCTATGAGAGAGAGTGGTAAAACCATAATTAATTTTGGCGTGGGAGAACCTGATTTTACGACACCCATAGAAGAGATAGAGTTCGCGTTCGAAAAGGCTAAGAGTGGGAGCACCCATTATACGCCGTCTGCTGGATATAAGGAGTTGAGAGAGGGCATAGCAGCGAAGGTGAACGCTGGAAAACATAACCTGAAAATGGGAAATGTGTTGGTAACTTCGACTAAATTTGCAATCAACTTATCAGTTATGGCTCTTGCAGATGAAGGGGATGAGATAATAATTCCTGAGCCATATTTCCTATCCTACCCTGAAATTTGTAAAATTTACGGAGTTAAGCCAGTATCAGTTTTATCAAAGGATGATTTTTCTCTTGATATTGAAGGAATTGAAAGTGCAATTACCCCAAAAACAAGGGCCATAATAATATCTAACCCCTCGAACCCAACAGGTAAGGTTTATAGCATTAACGAAATGAAAGCGCTTCAAAAGTTGTGCCTCGAGAGAGATATTTATTTCATATGTGACCAGATCTATGAGGAACTCGTTTATGAAGGACAGATGTTCGATATCATGGATATGGATAAAGATCTGTCAAGAACCATATTAATAAGCGGATTTTCCAAAAGTTACGCAATGACAGGTTGGAGAGTTGGGTATATGGCAGCATCTACTGAACTTATAGCTGCAATTAACAAGCTTCAACAACAAACTGTTACCTGTGCACCCTCAATATCACAGATGGCTGCCATATATGCTCTGAATGATTTGAAAAGTCCCAGGGAGATGAGAGAAGTTTTCAGAAAGAGGAGAGATCTTGTGGTCTCCTTAATGAAAGAGATCCCAAACATTCACCTCTTTGTACCTCAGGGCGCATTTTATGTATTCCCTGCCTATGATCTAAATATTTCATCCATATCTCTATCGAACGAAATGCTAGAAAATAAGGGTGTTCTAATAACACCTGGTTCCGTCTTTGGAGATCAGGGAGAAAAGCATTTCAGACTATCCTATGCACTTTCTGATGAATCTATAAAAAAAGGCATTGAATTGATAGGAAAATTCTTTTCAGAACAGGGAAAGATTTAAATGACATCATACATAAATTCATATTTACTGGCTGCTCTTATTGTCATGGTTGGCTTCGCACTCTATCTGTCCATTAGAGATCACAGTGAAATTAGAGCAATATCCAGAAGCCTGAAGGAGGAGATGGATACTTACAAAAACACAATGATAGAAATGGGAGATGATTTTCAGTCAGAGATAGAATATGAGGAAGAACCTGATGATACCCCGCCGCCAGAAAAAAAGGAGGAAATCAAACTTGAAGTAGATCGTGAGATGGAAAGGATAAACAGTGAAATGAGAAGAAATGAAATGCTTATGGAAAAGCTGGAGAAGCATTACTCATCTCTAAGGAAAGTTTCCAAGGATATTATGGAAAGTCTAAGAGAACCGACCATATTTCAGAACATGTCTGAGGATTATGCTCCAGTTCCACTGATGGATTCAAAACCCCTGTGGATGGATCTGTCAAAAAACCATATCCCTTTGGATAGGGGTAATTTAGAGGAGTTGTGGGAGAAATACACAGACCAGATGAATGTTTATTCACACATGAAGCTCCCAGCCATACGATCCATGATTAACTACCTTATTTCTCCCCTTAATTATAAGAAAGTTGAGTTATCCGATGTGCCAGAAACAACCGAACCATATTACATTCAGAAGCCAGTCATACACATCCTGAATGCCCTTATCCTTGGAAGCCCTGCTCTGGAGATAATTGTGGAAGAAGAAAAGTCGACGAAAAAAAGTGGTAAATTATTCACTATTAAACTGAATGGGGATCTGTTCGCAGAGGGGAAGCACCACGATATTCTTGCCCTCCAATCCATTATCAATAATTTCATTGGAAGCAGAAATACAAATGTAACAGATGAAGTGAAAAACATATTTGCCGTTTCGGAAGATATAAAGAGATCCATCTCTGAGATCAGAGGGCTACTCAATTGGTTTATATTTGAAGAAGATAATATGACCCAGTGTGAAATGGTGGTTTGAGAATATGAGCAGAGCGTTTATTGTCGGCAGATTTCAACCCTTTCACAAGGGCCATTTGGAAGTTATAGAAGAGATACTGAAGGAACACGATTCAGTAATAATTGGTATAGGAAGTGCACAGTATTCGCACACCCTTGAAAACCCATTCACGGCAGGGGAGAGACACCTGATGATATCAAATGCACTGGAGACAAAGAAGATATTCAATTTCTATATAATTCCTATTGAAGATGTTAACTCTAATCCCCTGTGGGTGGCTCACGCAGAGTCTTTAACACCTAAATTTAGCAGTGTCTACACAAACAATCCACTTGTAAAGAGGCTTTTCTACGAAAAGAAATACAATGTGAAGTCTATGGGACTGATTAACAGAGTCGAGTGGTCAGGAACCAGGATACGAGAAAAAATAATAAATGGAGAAAACTGGGAAAATGATGTCCCAGGACCAGTTAGAGATATTATTGTTGAAATTGATGGCGTTGCGAGGCTAAGAGACCTTGCGATGTCAGATGATATTTGAAACCACATTGTGTTAAAAAAACATCTTAAGCTTCAAAATTATAAATTATATCTTCTATTGTTTCAGTATCCATGAGAATGTGGTTCATATCGACATATTCATCAACCTGATGGGCAACCTCGGGAATTGTTGTGCTCCACACAACCGCCGGAATCCCTTTCTTTCTGAAAAATGCAGCGCAGGTTCCACCTCCAATTCCCACTGTATAGGGTTTCTTTCCTCTCTTTTCCAGTGCTTTCATTAGTAATTTAACAACAGGAGATTCAGTACTTGTCGGAAGTGGAGCCTGTTCCTTTTGAACAAAGTCCAGCTTGATCTTTGATTTATGTGTCATTTCAAATTCACTGATATGAGTTGAAACATCATCTATGACATTGTCTAGATCATAGTTCGGCAATATTCTGCAGTCCATGTAAAATACCTCCTTCCCAGGTATGGTGTTTATATTATCACCATTTTTTTCATGTTTAGTTGGTTCAAAGGAGGAATAAGGATAATTGAAAACCTCATCCTTTCTATCGTATTTTTTATTAAGAAATTGATCCAGATTGATCAAGAATTCCATTCCATCTCTGGCAGCATTTATGGCGTTGTCTGGATGGCTTGCATGGTACTGCTTCCCTATGACTGTAAATTTCATCCATAGAATACTTTTTTCAGCTATTTCGAGTTCCATACCGTCTGATGCACCTGAGTCAGGCACAATGATGAGGTCATCTGCTTTAAATACATCTTTCTCGAGAAGATATTGAATACCATATTTGCTTCCAACTTCTTCGTCAGCAACGAAGGCTATTCCAAGATTTATTTTCAGATCGTTCTCTTTTAATCTCTTGAGTAAAAGGAGACCTAACATTATGGCCTGCCCATCGTCAGATGTGCCTCTGCCATATATCCGGTCACCCTCCACAGTAGCAATGAAAGGAGGTTTCGTCCAGCTATGTATGTCCCCCTCTGGAACCGTATCTGTGTGAGCAATAAGCCATAGAGTTTGGGAGTAATGCCCTTTCTTAACAATTAAGCTTGATCTTACCTCACCATAATTATCGGTTACATCATACCTTTGAAAAGTATCTACATCTAATTCCTTTAAAATTCCTTCCAGTAGATCAGCTCTATCTTTCTCTCCTCTTCCTCCTGATGCAGGACTGATGGCTTTGCTGGGGATGATCTTTTTACATATTTTTATCAGAAACTTTTTTTCACTTTCCATTTCTTTAA
>JAJZAR010000152.1 GCA_021799315.1 Thermoplasmata archaeon
GGTTAATCATTTCTTAAAATAACCTTATTTCTCTTTTATAAACATGATTTGAATTTAGCAGATTATAAATATGAAAGATTAAAATATAATTATATGAGAATTTTCATAATTGAAATTTTCATACTAACAGGAATGGCTACTAAAGCACAATACTGTACTGGACATCATTCATATGGCATAACTTTTATTGTTTCAACATCATATTTATGCATAGACCATATGCCATTTGTCTGTTAGCCTAATTTTAATGTGGGACCCTGATTCCTGCATTTTTATATCTGAAAAATATAATGATAAATGGAAATGAATATTAAGGGAATAGACAAGGAAATGCATAGAAAAATTGCCGCTACTCTGTTCAATCAAACATGGGATCTAATTGAAAAATCAAGAAATCCTGATAAAAATGACCTTATGATAAGTGTATCTCAGGCATAACTATTCCACTAGATATCTGCCGGATGTGATCTTGAACTTTCAAGAGGCCACTAGATAATATCAAGGGTGTATTCTATCATATCAATTCCGGAATCTGCAATTTATCACGGAAACAAATGCCTTAGAATTTGTACCCTGGGATATATGCACTTTCCTCCGTATTCAAAATACTTTGTGCTGTATTCCCCTGAACTTTCAGGATCCCAGTACTTTCCCTTCTTCCGTCTTTTCTATGCTGTTATATCCTTATATGTCCTAACAGTGAAACAGTCAGTGGATGGATTGCCATTATCTATATCCACGATATCCATAGGACTTGAGTTGATTTCATTCCAATTAATCTCATGTATCTGTACGAGAGAGTTCGAACGTCTGGAATCCTATGTATTCCAGCAATGCTCATGAATTCCGGTGACTGCCGAAGAATTTCAATGATGATCTATGAGAGATGCCGTAATTTCTTACGATCATTATGATTTTAAGAATCAGTGTATTGAAATATTTTCTCATCCTATTTTCAGAAATTATTTTATCAAGTTTTTCCAAAATCAATGTGATATGGGTTGCTACCATGCCCTATTAATATTTTCAGAATGCTTAGGTATGACAATTGTCTCATAATTTACTGATCTTTGAACATCTTATATTTTTATACGGGGAGGAAACTATTTGAATCATCCAGAGTAGAAAGTTCATCATGCCGGTTACCATAAAATTCTTTAAAATTTCAATAAAAAACTGATACAATAACTTAAATATTTGAAATACTATTGGAGCACATGAAAAGCGTATTAAACAATATCTTGGGAGCTGTAGGGGAGACACCACTCGTTCACCTAAAAAAGATTTCGGAGAGGGAAAAAATTAATGTTTACGCAAAGATAGAATATTTCAACCCAGGTTTAAGTATAAAGGATCGGGTTGCCATTAAATTTATTGAAGAAGCAGAAAAAAATGGAAAACTTAGGCCTGGGGCTACAGTAATTGAAAGAACCAGCGGTAATATGGGTACAGGACTTGCCATAGTCTGTGCAGTAAAGGGGTATAAATTTATTGCCGTCATGTCTGAGGGAAACTCTGTAGAGAGAAGAAGAATGCTGTCTGCACTCGGTGCTGAAGTCGTTCTTGTACCGCAGGCACCAAGTGGGAAACCGGGATTCGTATCTGGAGAGGATCTTGAACTCGTAGAAACTCAAACAAAGGAACTCGCCTCAAAATTAAATGCTTACCGACCGGATCAATTCAATAATCCGGACGGCGCGAAAGCACACGAAGAGACAACAGGACAGGAGATATGGTCACAAATGGATGGAAAAATAGATGCTTTTGTCACTTATGTTGGATCTGGGGGCACTTTTGTTGGGACATCTCGTGCCCTGAAGAACCATAATAAAAACGTGAAATGCTTTGTCGTTGAACCGGAATCTGCACCCTATCTTGCAGGGAAGAAGATCCTATCAACAAGACACAGGATACAAGGTGGAGGTTATGCATTTAAACCACCATTCTGGGATAACAGTTTAGTTGATGGCTATCTTACTGTGTCAGACGAGGAGGCAATGAATTCCGCTAGGAATCTCGCTGCAAAAGAAGGCATTTTTGCAGGATATTCAAGTGGTGCAAACGTTGCAGCCTGCCTGAAGACGGCTGAAGTTCTTGAAAAAGACAGTTGCGTGGTTACGATACTTCCAGATTCTGGTCTTAAATACCTATCAACTGATTTGTTCATATGAGGAAGTGAAAATGTGATCTCCTCTCCCAGTTTTAGCAGGGAGTTTCCCACTTTAAAGGTTGCTGGCGGAATCCCCCATGGACTTGAATTCCCTTCGGTCCAAAGGTACTATGTCCTTCATGCTAGCCATCTGACTTTACTGATGCGGGCAAGCATGAAGCAGTATGCGAACCGACCTGTTTCATTTCTATCTGGCAGTGGACATTATATTATCCTTAAAAAGACAATAAGCTTCCGCTCACTTTCATCCCCTATCTTGTGAAAGGAGTCTTCCCGCTCACAAATGACTAAGAAAGAGCTTAAACAGGTATTAAAATTCAATTCTATTTCCCCATATATCTAGAGGGAAAACGAAGAATTAATATTTTATAGAAAATTATAATTTGTGCTATCTTTAAAGTGTAAAAATAATATAATAAGCATAGTTGAGAAAGTGAAAAAAGGAAGAGAAAGAGGGCCTAAACGATGTAATCTAATTCTAACAGCATATAGATAGAATACAGGAACTTATACAAGAATTTTAGAAAGAAAGTAACTTTAGAAAACGTAGAACTTAAAATACAGAGAGGTGTAAACCTTATAATAGGAAGGAATGGATTGGGGGAAAGCATACTTCTTTCACTTCATCCTTTTCTAATGATTCTGATTTACTACCAAGCAATAAGCATTCTCTTATTATTTCCTTGAGACCCAGTTCTAATGTGTGTCTAATCAAAAAAATAAGAGGATAAACAGTTCCATTGTTGTCGTTTGGTTCTTCAAACCATTTTAACAATATTTTGTTGCATTCCTATACCACAAAAAATACATATTTAAATCGCCATTTCTTGAAAATCAAAGAACTGTAAACTATGGAGGATTGCCCTTATATTGCAAGGATAATTCATCAAACACGACTGATGTTTTTTCTCTTTCTTTCATCTTATCTATCTTCCTCAGCACATCTCCCATGAGCCTGATAGATTACGTCCCTGTTCTCATGGAGTAGACTCTCATTGCGAACGCCGATGGTGCACCAGCCACTGCTATAATACATTCGTGTATCATTATCCATTAAGCCTTTATGGTGAAGGTATGACTGAATTTGTGATCATGGATCTTAAAAAACATAACATATCATCATCTACCTCTCTAAATAGGTTTACGGTTTGTATGTTTAAAGTTCTCCTTACGAAGGATGAAATGTATATTTAAACAAACGCCGCTTCACGCCATATTCTCCTTCAGACGCATTGAAATCTTAATACAATGCGAGGGATGGGATTTGAACCCACGAACGCCTACGCGACTGAATCTTAAGTCCAGCACCTTTGGCCAAGCTCAGCAACCCTCGCTTAAATTCCGTAGGTCTTAATGGATAAAATAGATTTTCATGATATGCAGGAATGATTAAGCCAATCTAATTTATATATTCTTAATACATTCATGACTATGGTGTTTCAGGGAGGTCTTCCAGATAATGGGGAGATAATTAATTTTGAAATAGAAGAAGAACCAAAGTGGGTTAAGGTAAAGCTGGAAGATGGTTC
>JAJZAR010000153.1 GCA_021799315.1 Thermoplasmata archaeon
TCTCGAATTATCTAGGGGCTACCTTGACTATGATAAAGCTATTGGGAAAATTGGAAGAAGAATAGTCAACTATGAAGTGCCAATTTATACATTGAAAACACCCAAGATTGCCAATGTAAATCCAGAGACAATATCTGAAATCTTTTCGAGAATAAACCGAGCTGGTGTTACATTAGGGAACCTACAAGTATTCCTTTCATTTTTTGCTGCAGCATATCCTGATCTTAAGGACACTTTGCTATCCGGTTATAAGGAATTAAACAAGAAGTACTCTAGTGAATATCCATCATTGGAAGTGGACATTAGAACCGCTTTTGGAAATAGAGGAATTAGCCAGAACAGAATTACACGTGTAAATTCCTTCCAGGGAGTAATTAATGAGATCCAAGAAGAATACAAAAATGGGTCCACAGAGCTTAAAGAACTAATCCGAAATTCATTCAGGGCCATCGACGTAGGTCTTAACTTAATTAAGGAAGAGCTCGGAGTTTCAAGTCAAAAATACTTGCCCCTCTCAAAATGTAATGGTTCCAATTTACATCTGGCTTTATAAGAATAAAGTATACAGTCACAAAGATGTCGAAGAACCAGTTAAAAAACACATCCTCAAGTGGATTCTATTGGCATCTGCGAATGAGATGTACTCTTCAAAAGCTAGCAAAAAGCTTCAAGACAGCATCGATATAATTGAGGAAGATTCCTATTTCCCCTTGGATAACCTACTAAAACAACTCAAAAGAGATTCAAAACAGTGACCATTGAAGACTCTACCTTGTTTGCGTATACTTATTCCAAAAATACACTAATGGTTTGCTTGCTATTCTACATAGAAAAAAAGCGTCTGACTGGGCAGGACATCCAATAGATAATCCAGACTTGACAGCACAACACATTTTTCCTAGAGAATTGCTTCGAGAGAAATTTGGGACAGATGATATAAACGCGTTAGCAAATGTCACCCTAATGCACAAAAGCGTAAACAGTGAAATCAAGGATCAACCTCCTAACGAATATTTACGGAGATATCTTTCAGATCATAAGTTGCTATCTGACCACATGATACCTATGGATGAGTATTTGTGGAAGTACGAAGCTTTTACAGATTTCCGAGAAAAGAGGGAAGAAATTATAAGAAAGGAGGTCAACAAACTTCTGAATTCACTGCCGTGATGTTCAGAGCGTGGAGAAGCAAATCTTTGTCACCAAGTAACAGAACGCCTCCAATTTTCTGTATTTAAAAAAAGACTGCAGACGGCAGGTCCCTCTAATGATCTGTGTGCAAGCTACCAGAATTACACAAAATCTAGGGACGCTATGTTAAAAGATCCTTGAAAGAGTACAGTTATTTAGGAATACTCATCAACTTCCCTTGTGTCTACGTCAACAAAGAATACTCTTATTCTTAGTGTTTTTATGGTCTTATCAATCCTTTCTACAAGCTCACGGTGCTCACTATCT
The DNA here is from genome assembly GCA_021799315.1 of Thermoplasmata archaeon. Classification (GTDB taxonomy): domain Archaea; phylum Thermoplasmatota; class Thermoplasmata; order Thermoplasmatales; family Thermoplasmataceae; genus Cuniculiplasma. Next base: position 1,459 of record JAJZAR010000153.1, read on the forward strand.
CCTGGTAAGGCTATCCCGCCCACATTCCCGTGAGTTATGTATGTGCACGTCGCATAAAGTGCTTTAGAAACATGATCTAATTTTTGGTTGGAGCTAAATTCTTTGTTGTAGCGAGTGCTGTGAGAATCTGATGATGTCTGACCTTTTGCTTCTATTTTCAGAAGCTCTCCGTCAGGAAGATAAACCTCAATGTCCACACCTTTTTCTTTTGTGCTCTTCACTGCATGTTTGATTCCATAACCCTTTACTTTTTCCAAATACTTTACCACAGCATTGATAACATCCATTTCAAGAAGCATTAGGGTTATATGGCTTGGGAATGATATATTGTTTGTTATCTATAAGATGCAAACGGCAAAATGGAATGATGACCTTTTTAAGGACGTCTTGGTACTTTCTATGACGGTCTAAGTCTTTTGTCAGAAACCATTCTCAAATTTCTTATTTTGTTTCACGGATTGAGTCTTGACGGGTATCGATTACTCCCGAATGCGTATCACACTAAGAACAGCAACTTATGACGACAGATATTTATCACCATAGTTATATTCCAAAATAATGCAATCTCAATATGTTACTAAACCCATTGCTATACCTAAGAATGGATTGGTGATTTCTTTAATCGTTGTTGCGGTCACTGTTCTTGTGTCTATTGTTTTTGGGAGTTACACCTTGGTCTTTCTTGGCATTATTGCTGTGGGAATTTACCTAATGGCTATGTTATACATAGACAACACAAGAAACATCAACACCCTGCTGAATGCAATTCTGTCAAAGTTGTACGAGAGTCAATCACAGACTAACAGTGAATTGCATGAGATTGTTGTGGATGGAGTTACCCTGCATATTTGGAAAGAAGAATACATCAAATATCTGGAAGCACGGAAGAAGAATTAACGCAGATAAGATCTTACGAATGAGATTTGATTTTCCATTACCCTATTCTTATTTCTGTCCTTCCAGCTTATCTATGTAAACCCTGTCTCCATCTTCATAAATGGTGAGAATGTCATCCCTAGCAGTCCAAGTCTCTTGATTATCTTCCTTGGCAAAGTACAAGGAGCAACTTTCAAAGCAAGAAGCTCAAATAGTAGATTGGTGCATCCATAGTATTCAACAGTCAAAAAGAAGAGTTGAAGAAGTTCAGGTCAAGGACACAAGTTTGGAAGTCAATAAACTTCTAGGCAGGTCAGGCTAAACATCAACTTTCGGACGTACAGGGTGAAATCTATGATTTATATTCAGAGGTTCAGGAACATGATTTTTTCGAATATGAGGTGGCAAAAGCCATATGAAAGGAAAAGTTGAGGTTTTGGAAGTGCAGTTGGGAAGGATTAGAAAGGAGTGGGGCCGACCGGATTTGAACCGGTGGCCTCCCGGTTATCAGCCGGGTGCTCAAACCGTGCTAAGCTACGGCCCCTCCAGGATATCCTTGGATGCCTGAAATGCGCTGGCTAAAATTGTAGCAGCCATAATAAAGATTTCTGAGCAAGGGTTAGGAATCCAGTTTGGGCCACATCCCTATGTGGAGGTTGCGCAAGTGGGGCATATTTCCCGGGAAGTAGGCTGTCCGCAGTTACGGCATTTGTTCATTTCCACACTTGGAATACTGGCTTCCAGTGCTGGACGTATTCCATCAGCAAACCTAAGTATGGAAAAGGATGAGCCAGGGGTCCTCTCCTCAAGGGTCTCCAGAATATCCCGGAAGGTGTTCCTCTGGGCCCTGGCATAATATGGGCACCAGGATGAGTCGAACTTAATGCCTTTCAGGAGTGCATAAAGAACAACCTCCTTTTCCGGAATTCTCCTCAGGGGAAGGATTCTCCGGGTCAAACCATCCTTTTTCGAATGATGTGGCGCCATTCTTGCCATCCTGTCTACATCCCCCCTTGCAACGTTCATGAGCACTGACTGCGAGTAATCATCGAGGTTAATGCCCAGTGCAACATAGTCGGCATCAAGATTTGCGCTTTCAATGTTCATAAGCTGCCTTCTCATTGGCCCGCATCGTGAACAAGGGATCACTTCAGGATTGTTTTCCACAATTTCATCCATGGTTGTGCTGAACTTCTGGCTGAAAGAAATTATTGAATGTGGAATTCCTAAATCCCTGCACAAGTCACCTGCATTTTCAAGTCCGCTGTCCCTATAGGCCGTGATCCC
>JAJZAR010000154.1 GCA_021799315.1 Thermoplasmata archaeon
ATTCATTGATAACAGAGGGTTTATATTTCCACATAATTACATACACAACCACTGCATTGTTTAATACCGCTGATAAATTGATAAAAATAACATAGGTATAGTATCAAATTTATGAAATTATAATAACACAGATTTTCCATTAGAATAATATTATTAAAATTGCATAGTGTTATCCGGGATACGGCAATATAAGAACATTTATATTAATTACGTAAATAAACGTTTAATGGAGAATGGCAACGGAGGAGTTCTCGGCTTTGAAAAAGAGTTGTGGAAAGCCGCAGACAAACTGAGAAGCAACATGGATGCAGCAGAGTATAAGCATGTTGTGCTTGGATTGATTTTTCTAAAATACATTTCTGATTCTTTTAATGAGACTTATAGGGAAATAAAAGCAGATCCGGAGGGCTTATCGGATCCTGAAGATAGAGATGAATATACATCTAGGAACGTTTTCTGGGTTGATCCTGATGCAAGGTGGGAACACATTAGGGACAATGCAAAACAGCCAACTATCGGTGTGATAGTGGATCAGGCTATGGATGCCCTTGAACGTGATAATCATAACCTCAAAGGTGTATTGCCAAGGGATTATGCTAGGCCTGCATTGGATAAACAGAAGCTTGGCGAGCTTATAGATCTAATAAGTGGAATTGGTTTTAACACCATAGAAGGCGTAAGCAAAGACCTGTTGGGAAAGGTCTATGAATACTTCCTGGGGCAGTTTGCAAATGAGGAAGGAAAGAAAGGCGGGCAATTCTACACGCCAAGAAGCATCGTCCAGTTGCTCGTTGAAATGATTGAACCCTTCACCGGCAGGGTATTCGATCCATGCTGCGGTTCTGGTGGAATGTTTGTACAGAGTGAAAAATTCGTGGAAACACATCGCGGAAGGTTGGATGATATCCATATTTTCGGCCAGGAATCCAACCAGACCACATGGAAACTATGCCGCATGAATCTTGCAATTAGAGGTATAGATTCTGATTATGTTAAGTGGAACAGTGAAGGCAGCTTTCTAAATGATGCACATAAGGATCTCAAAGCAGACTTTATTCTTGCAAATCCACCATTCAATGATTCTGACTGGGGTGGCAATTCATTAAAGAATGACATAAGGTGGAAATATGGCATACCTCCAGGAGGTAATGCCAACTTCGCATGGGTACAGCATTTTATAAGCCATCTTTCACCAACAGGTGTTGCGGGTTTTGTTCTCTCCAATGGCTCAATGAGTTCAAATACATCAAACGAAGGGCAAATCAGGAAGAACATTATTGAAGATGATCTCATAGATTGCATGATAGCTCTTCCTGACAAATTATTCTTTAATACAGCAATTCCTGCATGCCTCTGGTTTGTTTCAAGGGATAAGCATAACAATAATTTTAGGGACAGGAAAAATAGGATCCTCTTCATTGATGCAAGAAAGCTTGGAAATATGATAGATAGGAGACATAGGGAACTTACTTGGACGGATATAAAGAAAATCTCAGACACATACCATCACTGGAGAGGAGAGAAATTAGAAGGCACTGATACTGAGTATCAAGACATTCCTGGTTTTTGCAAATCCGTGGATGTAGAGGAAGTAAAGAAGAATAACTGGATTCTTACACCAGGACGATATGTTGGCAGCGAAGAAGTAGAGGACGATGAAGATTTTGAAGAAAAAATGGAGAAATTAACTTCAGAACTTGCAAAGCAGATGGAAGAGGGTCACAGACTTGATGACGAGATAAAGAACAATATGGAGAGGATTGGTTTTGGATTTAGGCAATAAGCCAGAGGTAAGGAATAATTCTAATTCCGTATCCACTTGGGCGCAATCTAAACTGGGAGAAGTGGCTTATTATATTAACGATAAGGTTAACGTTAAAGAAATTTCTTTTCAAGGATATGTATCAACTGAGAATATGTTAATAAACAAAGAGGGGGTAGTGAAAGCATTAAAAATGCCTGAAACAGGTAAGATAACAAAATATTCTAGAGGGGATATACTACTTTCCAACATAGGCCCCTATTTAAAAAAAATATGGTTGGCTAAACATGGTGGCGGTTGTTCAAATGATGTATTAGTAATAAGGGCTAGAAAAGGAATTGACTCTAATTTTTTGTATTACTGTTTAACTCAAGACAAATTTTTTGACTATATTGTTGCAGGATCCAATTATACAACAATTCCCAGAGGAAACAAAAAGGCAATATTGGAGTTTTCAATTCCAACACCAAATTTTCAAATGCAAATAGAAATTGGGAAAATTCTTGCAACTTTTGATTCCAAAATCGAGAACAACCGTCGGATCAACACAATTCTGGAACAGATAGCACAAACCTTATTCAAGCGCTGGTTCATAGACTTTGAATTCCCTGATGAAAATGGTCAACCTTACAAGTCAAGCGGAGGAGAGATAGTTGATTCGGAGCTAGGAGAGATACCTAAAAACTGGGGAATATCTATTTTTTCACAGGCGATTGAAGTCAATCCAGAGAGGAAAATATCAAAAGGGAAAATTGCTAAAAAAATTTCTATGTCCGATTTAGACCCATGGCAATCGTGGATTAAAAAATGGAACTATGAAAGTTATACATCAGGTTCAAAATTCAAAAATGGCGACACCCTCTTTGCAAGAATAACACCAAGCCTAGAACATGGTAAGACTGCTATGGTACATATTCTGGATGAGGATGAAATAGGATACGGATCGACAGAATTCATTGTCTTTGGCAGAAAGGAAATAAAGTCAGACGTCTACATTTTTAATTTGTGTAGATCAGATTATATCCGGACGGCAGCCATTGGATCTATGACAGGCACATCTGGGAGACAAAGAGTGCCGAACTATTTGTTTGACCAGCTGTTAATAGTAGTTCCGCCGGAAGAGTTGATAAATCTTTTTGATAGAATTGTACTTCAGCTCTTTAGGAGAGTTTTCGTAAATGCAAGCGAAGTACATTATCTAATACAAATTAAAGACTCATTGCTCCCAAAATTAATTTCAGGCAAAATAAGAATTCCAGTGAGGGATGCCAATGAGTAAACGATTCTATGAACAGGACTTTGAAAAGAGTTTCATGGATGAGCTAGCCAGCCTCCAATATACAACAGATTATGGTCCGAATATTTCTGCAGGCAGCCTGTTCGAGGAAAGAAAAAATGACCAGGTTTTCTTATTGAGGAGGCTAAGAAGCAGGCTTTATTCATTGAACCCGAATATCCCTGAAGAAGCAATAGAGGATGCAATCAGGAAAATCATAAGGAATGATTCACAGGATCTTGTAACTAACAATAGAAGCTTCCATAGAATGATTACCGAAGGGATAGATATTGAATATACCGGCGATGATGGAAGAATAATTGGGGATAAAGTCTGGTTAATAGATTTTGATAAACCTGAAAATAATGAATTCCTTGCACTCAACCAGTTTACAGTGGAGAAAAGTGACCATACCAATAGAAGACCCGATGTTGTCATATTCGTAAATGGTTTGCCACTGGTTGTTGTTGAGCTGAAGAACCCGGGAAGTGAAAAGGCAGATATCCTTTCTGCTTATAATCAGATTCAAACATACAAAAATGAAATACCATCACTTTTCAGGTA
>JAJZAR010000155.1 GCA_021799315.1 Thermoplasmata archaeon
TTACCACATTTTAAACCTACAAAACCGAGGTGAATACAGAAATTGTTTCTGTTCTATCCACGCCCTTAACCTGCCTCAATTTTTCCAGAACAAAATCGCCTATATCTTCTATGGAAGAGCCTCTCACTTTCAATATGATGTCCCACTCTCCTGCCACTATACTGGTCTCATAGACATTCTTCATTATGGATATTTCCTGGGCCATCTTCTTTTGAGACGTCCCTGACTTTGGGTCAAAGGATACAAATACATATGCCATTGCTCCAAGCCCAATTTCTGAGTAGTCAGGCAAAGCTGTGAACCCTTTTATGATCCCCTTTTCAATCATGTTCTGCATTCTCTCGTAAACGGTTATCCGCGGAATATCTAAATGTCGGGATATATCTGCAATTTTATCCCTTCCATGTTCGATCAAATAGTCCAGAATCTTCCTATCCTTTTCATCCATGCTAACCAATAGCAAACACATATATAAATATTCAATATGTCACTTTTGTTGTAAAATTTACATAAATATGTTTAAAATGTCTAAAAATTCCAACATAACATTATTTAGAGAATAATTATTTCATATTATGCAGGAACAACTGTCATATAATTTGAAAGAGCATCTGAACAGCGATAAATTGAAAATAGCCTTGAAGGTTAACACTCATGTAAGAAAGAAAATGGCTGAAATTTTGAGGAGTGAGGATTTTATTGAGATTCCCCCGGTGATTTTTTCGACTGTTACCGATCCTCTGAACCATCCGGTTCATGATCCCTCATTCGTCTATGAAGGGACATCATATTCTCTAACTAAAAGCATGATTTTCCATAAGCAGATGCTTGTGCAATCTATTCCGAAAATATTCACGTTTTCCCCAAATGTGAGGCTTGAAACGGGTGATAAGCAGTCTTCAGGCAGACATCTACTGGAATTCACACAGCTGGACCTGGAAGTAAAAGGAGCTTCCAGAGAGGATGTGATGAGAATAGGAGAGAGATTGGTTTCGGAGACCATAGAATATCTGAAAGAGATTATGCCAGATGATTTAAAAAAGCTTGGGAGAACACTCAGAACACCTCAAACCCCTTTTAAGGTTTTTAAATTTCTAGAGGCCAGGGATCAGTACGGAGAAAATTTTGAACAGATTCTTTCGGAGAAGGAAAAAGACCCATTCTGGATTATTGATATTCCTCTGAAAGAGAGAGAATTCTACGATCGTGAAAGCGATACGGAAAGGGGAATATTGAGAGATATGGACCTCATGTATCCCGAAGGCTTCAATGAAGCTATTTCAGGAGGCGAACGAGAATTTGAACTTTCAAGAATCAAAGAGAGAATAGTTGCAAAGGGGCAGACCTTTGAGCAGTTCAAATGGTTTCTTCAATTTGCAGAACAGGGCCTTGAGCTTTCAGCAGGTTTCGGGATAGGAATAGAACGATTCGTCAGGTATGTATGCGGGTTCAAAAGAATAGAAGATGTACACCCATTCCCAAAGATTCCTGGAAAGTTTTCAATCTGAATGATCTTTCATTCGGCAAGATTAAAAGTTAAGGCCCTCTGGCTTTTTAGGGCTCTTTCCACATTGATTCCAGTTTCACTGTCAATCTTTATCCGTATAATTCCCTTGCTTGACGTTCTTCCCTGAAGAATCATCATATCATCTGCGAATATATTTACAAGTCTGTTGGGGATGCCCGTGTGCAGATATATGATCCTGTTTTTTATCTCAAGAGCAACCTCCTGATGTGCAGATTCTTCTGTGGATACAACATCTATATGTACACCGAGCTTGCGTTCAATTTCATCTATTCTTGATCCCCTCTTACCAATGAGCTTTGGCCTCAATTGATGGGGGACCGTAACTTTAACCCTTCCTCTTCCGGCATTTTCAACACCCACATCATCACTGCCGAGATATCCAACTATCCTGTCCCTCACAGTTTCAATATCTATTTTGGGAGCCACAGACCGTCTATCTTCCTCTCCCACAGGTACAACAACAATCTGTTCACCGAAGGTATATATTTCATACAGTTCGACCATTGTCAGGGCATCTCTGATCTGAATGACAGGTCTTGCGAGATCTTCCTGTGTCATGCCAAAAGGAACCTTTACAGTGTGATTTACCTTGAGATACTGTGATATTCGCCCATCGTTAACAAACAGTATGGTATCAACGACCTGAGGTATGAGTCCCAATTCTATTCGTCCTATAAATCTGTGAATGGCATCTATGGGCTTAGTAGCGTGTACAACACCTATCATACCCACGCCGGCCAACCTGAGATCGGAAAATACTTTGAAGTCCGAAGTTATTCTCATTTCGTCAAATATTGTGTAATCATTTCGCACAAGGAGAAGTATGTCTCCCGTTTTTTCCATTGAATTTTCTATGGCTGTGTATTGCGTGATATCTCTGTCAACCTGAAGATCTCTGGGCCTCTCCATGGTCTTTACAATCTTTCCACTGGCGTTAAGATAATCAGCTATAGCCTGCACAAGTGTGCTCTTTCCGGCGCCAGGGCTTCCTCCCACAAGCACACCGGATGATCCTGAGGTTATGTCTGAAAGAATTGCTTCAGGTATTTCGTAGTATTCAAGATCCTTTTTGTTGAGAGGTCTAACTGCTGTTATTTCATATCCATTGGAGAAAGGTGGTTTTGTTATGACTATACGGAATTTTCCAAGCTGAACAACTGTGACGCCTTCCCAGTCGATTTCTATGAAAGAATCAGGCTCATTTCTGGCTCTCTTTATGATATTATCTACCATTTTCCTGATCTTTTCTGCATTCACTTTCTTCTTTGTCTTTACAACTACAACCTGCCCGGGAACTCCATTCTTCTGCTTGACAAAATTATCCTCCTTAATATGGACAGACATTGTGTTTTCGTCAAAGAATTCCTCAAAATTCACATCAATGTCAATATCCCCTGGCAAATAGAGAACCGGGACTTTCTTGAGTTTTGCAAGCCTTTCCTGAACAACATCCCCGGTGATCAGCGTAGCCCCATAATCCACAGCGAGGTCTCTTATCATGTTGTCGATCTCACCATTATGTCCATTCAGTTTCTGCCACTGTGTGGGTCTCTGGCCAACAAATTCGATGACAATAGATTTTTCGTCTGCAATTCTTCTGATCTTTTCCAGTTCATCCAATGCAGCAGTACCTGTGCTTCTTCCCTGATTTGCCTGATGCTCTACCTCTGCAATCATGGCTTCTGCCATGATGATCCTCAGTTTTTCCTTTGATTTTGAAATAAATCGTGTAAATCTTCCATCTATGATAACAGAAGTATCCGGAACATAATCCACACAAGGTTAATCCTTAAGATTATTTATTGGTTGTTATTCTCTAGTGATATGGAGGAAAAAGCCACCTCAGAATTCCTGTTACAGCGATTAAAAAGTTATGAAATTAAAGCTTCAGGACTTGCTATAGCTGTTTCTGGTGGTGTTGATAGTTCACTCCTTCTTTCAGTATATGGAGGAAAAGTGCACCCATATTGTGTCGGTAATGGAAGCACCTCTGACACAAAATATGCCAGAATTCTGTGCAATCACCTTCACGTGCAGCTCGAAATGATCCATATAGATGAAAATATGGTGCAG
>JAJZAR010000156.1 GCA_021799315.1 Thermoplasmata archaeon
GAGTAGGAGTGTGCTTATGGAAATCTGAAGTAGGTTAAATTCCATTCGAAAGAGCAATGATATGATCTCTTTTTAAGGTTGCTAAAACGATGATTCTTTGTTATATTTTAAAGAAAATTGCCATAATCATTGAGATTTTCAATCGCTATTGCATTGTGACATTGGCTGATTATTGAAGGTTAGGAGAGTGTCTTAAAGTTATCAAGGTATGTTCCTCCCACAATGTTTAGCTCTACAGCAGAATGAAGTTCTATGTGGAGTGTGGGATCGATGAAAACATAGCGGGTGTGGTAAGCCTGAAACAATTAGGCATATAATGTGTAATTAACGGAATACAACTATCGATTGGAGGCGTTGGGTCTTGATTGCTGAGAGCCCAGACATGTTGTTCAACTTCCTGGAGCTAGTGGGTCAAAGGATATCTGGCAATCTTATTGACGATAAAATGTGGTTGCTTAGTTCGTTGATGCCACTTTCTAACTGTTCATTGTATGGTGATGCAGGTTTCTTGCCCGTTATCCATTGGAATATACCCTCACTTTCCATAAGACCATGAACATTGGTGCCAAGCACATTGCCCGCTGTATTTAGAGAGCTGACAGGATAACCGTCGTCAAAAATGCCTCTCTCATTATTCTCTATTACATCACCATAATGAATTTCATACCCCGTTCCATGAACACTCCTCTTATCCAATTTCCCTTTATACTCCACCTGTTTGACTGTTTTATTCTTAATATATGAAAAATCTACATTAAGAAGCCCCAAGCCATCTATGCATTTTTCAACCATCTGAACTCCATCTGGATCATAGATCTTCCTTGATAGCATCTGATATCCTCCACAGATACCAAGAATTTTCCCCCCTCTGGAAGCAAAGTTAATGATTTCCCTGTCAAGTCCATTTTCTTTAAGAAAAGCCAAATCCTTATAAACGTTCTTTGAACCGGGGAGAATAATGCATCTGAGATGTTTCATGTCATCTGTTTTTTTGATATATTTTCCTATTCCCATAGCCCTCAAGGGATCGAGATCACTGTAGTTTTCAAAATGTGGGTAAGCAATGATACCGACGTTTCCGCTGAAATCTTTTCTGTAGTCAACAGAATCTTCACCAGGCAATTTTATGTCAGTATGAGGAATGATGCCTAAGCAGGACATGCCAGTTCTCTGTTCAACCAGTTCTATGCCGCTCCGCAGCATATCAGATCTACCAAACATATTGTTTATTATGAAATATTTGAACACGCCAGGGAATTGACTCAACTCCTTTGTGCCCACAAGTGAGGCGAAAACTCCCCCATTCTCTATATTTCCCACAAGTATGCCAATGCCTCCGCAGGAATCTGTTAACCATGTGTTTGAAAGATCTCTGTCAAAAAGATTTACCTCTGCTGCAGAGCCTGAGCCTTCAGCAATGACAATATCATATTCATCAAGTAGCTCCATCAGAGTTGATTTTACAACATTTCTGGCATGCTCTTTCATGAATTCCCCATAATCCCGAATTGTTCTGGAACCCATGCTCTTTCCCTTGAATATGACTTGAGAAGTACCTGCGCCTTCGGGTTTGAGAAGCACCGGATTAACTCTCCAATCTGGGCTTATTCTTGCAGCCTTGGACTGAAGCCATTGGGACCGGGAAATCTCATACCCGTCAGCTGTTGAAATGGAATTCAAAGACATATTCATAGCTTTGAATGGTGTAACTTTATACCCCATATTACTGAATATTCTACACAGAGCCATTGCAATTGTTGTCTTTCCGGCGTTGGATTGGGTGCCCATTACATGAACCAATTTCCCTCTAACCATTTATTATTTCCCCCATTGCTTTCACAAGAGCTTCATTCTCCATAGTTCTTCTAACAGAAATGCGGAAAGATCTATTGTTAAATCCATAAAAATTACCCAGAGGCCTTATAAGAAAACCCTTTTCTATGAGCTTGTTGTAAAATATATCTGGGTCCAATTGTTCACCCATATCGAATGACAACATATTGACAGATGAATCGCCTATCAACGTAAATCCCAATTCCATCAACTTCTTTTTTAAATAGACAATCTGATCAGACAAAGATGCATCTGGTTTTGCATGTAACACTGACAATAAGAATTGGATGGCGTCTTCAGGGATAGTCCAGGGTGGCCTAAGTTCACGAATTTTAGAAGCAACCGTTTTTGATGCTATCGCAAAACCCAATCTTATTCCGGGTAAACCTGTAATTTTAGTGAATGTTCTTCCCAGTATGACTCGTGGATACATCTCAACAAGTTCAGTGGTATCATATCGGATTTTATCAGGAAGAAAATCAATGTACGCTTCGTCAAGAAACAGAAATGCACCCTTTGATTGTGCGATTTCAGCTATTTTAAAAATTGTACGCCTTGAAATGTACTCGCCCGTGGGATTTACAGGATTGTTGATACACACTATATCAAACCTGAAGTCTACAAGTAACTGTGGGTTTTTCCTCACAACATCAAGGGAAAGTCTTGTAATATTACAATTTCTGATCCACGATGCTTTTCTATATTCAGAAAATAGGGGTTCAATAAGGAGAACATCCTTAATATTTTCAATGTCAAAGATGGAATGAATCAGAGGAGTCATACCTGCAAAAATTACAATATGAGATTGAGGGATTCCAAGTTCGTCGGATATGATTTTCTCTGCGCCTTCCTCTATTGAAGGATAATGGTTCACTGTGTGAGAATTAAAAGTTGAGGACAGTGAAATTGTTAACGGATTGATGGAACTGGAAAAATCCACCAGATCTGGGTGAAAGTGCTTCAGTTTGCCATATTGATCCCCATGGCCAAAATCTTTGAGTGAACTTGACTTCATTTTTCTGTAATCTATTTCATATTTATATCAGTTTACAATTATTCCTTATGACCTTAAGGGAAGACATTCTGTCATCGCTTTCATTCTTCTCCATTATTCCCCTGAAGAAAGAACACTATTCAGAGAACGCCCTTAACTTCATGTTTGTACCATTTATGCTCTCAGGTTTGATTTCTGCATTCATTGCGTACCTAATCCTTCCCTTTTTACCCATTTTTATGGTTGCAGTCCTATCACTGTTCATAATTATCCTTATTCATGGGGCACAGAATGCTGATGGACTCATGGATTTCGGAGATGGTGTTATGAAGAGAGGATCATGGCAGGAAAGGCTCAAGGCCATGAAGGATACAAGCACAGGAACGGGCGCAATCATAAGTGTGCTCTTCACATATCTGTTAACAATAGGGGCTCTGTATTACGATATAGGCCAGTTAGGAGTCCTGACAATATTTTATGGTCAACTTATGGCAATTATCTTTATGGCTAACCTGTTCTTCAGAAACAGCACCATTGGAGAAGGATTTGCATCCTATTTCAAAAAAGTAAGTGGTGGATCCACTTTCATTGTTCTTAACCTCATCTTCCCACTATTTCTTTCAATATACCTCTTTCCACAATTTAATCTGGTGACCGTACTTTGCATTTTATTCAGTCTTGGCATGAGAGTATATGTGGGAAAAATCTTCAAGGGTGTTAACGGAGATATCCTCGGGGCATCTGGAGAGATAGGTAGAATGTTCAGTCTTAT